>NZ_JACJER010000012.1:0-59358 GCF_014164185.1 Shewanella sp. SG44-6
GCGAGTACTAAAAAGTACTTACCAAAATTAGTGAAGCCTAAAGCTTCTCTGAACAATGCTAAATAACACTCAATACTAGCCAAGATATATTTGAGGCAAATGCTGCAGTGCATTTGCCTTTTTTATGATAAAAAATACGCTAGTTTCCTTCATTTTCAGCCAACAATAAAGAGAGCACTTAATGAGCAGAGCAAAATCAACCTTAGAACAATGGCGAATAGTCCAAGCTGTTGTTGATTTTGGCGGCTATGCTCAAGCGGCAGAAAAACTCAACAAAAGCCAATCATCGTTAAATCATGCCGTGGCCAAGTTACAACATCAATTGGGGATCAATCTACTCGAAGTCAAAGGTCGAAAAGCATATTTAACTGAGCAAGGTGAAGTGTTATTGCGTCGCTCTCGCCACCTAACTCAATCTGTTGAAGAACTTGAACAACTGGCCTCAAATTTAGGCCAAGGTTGGGAACCTAACCTCACTATTGCCAGAGAAATTGTTTACCCAATGGACAATCTTGTGGAATCATTGAGAGAATTTTTACCGGACAGCCGTGGTACTCGGGTAACCATTATTGATTCTGTTATTTCCGGAACCCACGAACTTATCAATAATAATCAAGCTGATATTGCTATTTGTGCCACCGCACCTAAAGGCCATATATCTGAACCATTATGTGAATTAAGTTTTGAACTGGTTTGCCATCCAGATCATCCTCTGGCAACACTGACTTTAATTGAAGATGACAAGCAATTAGCCCAGCACCTACAAATTGTCATTAAAGATACCGGAATTAATGCCAGTAACGATATTGGGTGGTTAAAAGCAGAACAACGTTGGACCGTCTCTAACTTTCACGAAGCAAAGAGTATTCTGGCCCGTAATATTGGCTTTTGTTGGATACCTAGCTTTTTAGTTGAACAAGAAATTGCCAATAAACAGCTTATCCGCTTACATTTACGTGGCAGTTATCAGCGCAAAATAATGCTTAACTTGGTCATTCCCAATCGAGATCAACAAGGACCCGCCTGTAAATTATTAGAAAGCCTCATTTTGAAACAACATGATTTACCCTTTAATGGCTAATGCTGAGCAGCAGAGGTTATTTGTTAAGTCGCTGAAGATACTCACAATACAATTAATAATACGAGTTTCACGTTCCGATTAACAGATGAGCCAATGTTTGAGTTGGTCGTGAACAGGTTGAATGGATTAAATCAGCAGGAGGTGCTGAAGGACTACACATAAATTTCAATCGATTGATATTGGTCGCGTTCTGATGAAGATAAAGACGTTTGTATTTGACGATTAGAGTCTCGTTCGTCATTACTGTTATTATTTATCGCTGCATTATTTGTAACTGTATTATTAGCAAGACCATTATTAACCAATGCCTCATTACCCTGTGCTGCAGATACAGGACGCTTAGACGACGATGAATTGATATTTGCGTTATCAATACCATGTGTTGTGTCTATTTTCAAAACACTACTATTTGGCGCGATAGAGTTGTTTGAGTTAGTTGCTGGAGTCAATGGCTGTTGATTCTGTGCGCGAGTAAAAATATTGCCGCTCTCAGCTGAGGTTTGATTATTCAGTGTTGATCCAGTATCTTGCTGGCGGTCTTGTATCAACTGTTTATGTGCTTCATTCATGTTTTGTAGCGCTTGCGCAGCCACACGAATATCTGCCATTGATGGTTGCACTGGCGCC
The DNA here is from genome assembly GCF_014164185.1 of Shewanella sp. SG44-6. Lineage (NCBI taxonomy): Bacteria > Pseudomonadati > Pseudomonadota > Gammaproteobacteria > Alteromonadales > Shewanellaceae > Shewanella > Shewanella sp. SG44-6. The sequence continues at coordinate 1,709 of NZ_JACJER010000012.1, forward strand.
ATCGCTGCCGCATATACCTTCTGCATTTTACTTAATGTTGCTTTAGGATCGCCTGAAACAGGCGACACATCAATACTCACCTCACCTTCTACGGCATAACGCCGGCCGTCTGGCCCTTTTTCATATTGATAACTAGGGCTCTGAGTTAAACTACCGCCCACTGCTGCATGAGCTTGTTCGTGAGTTTTAACCTCGGTATCTCGTTGTACAAGTTGTTCAATCTGCTTTGTTTGAGCTTGTTCTATTTGCTGTTGCTTTTTTACAATCTGTTGCTCAACTTGCTGTGTAGCTGTTTCATCTTGATTATTTGATGCCTGAGGAGCTGATTGTGAATCAGACTCAGCAGCAAAGGGATCCGCTACTGTGTCATTTGTTGCCGCAATAGTTCTAACCACTGGCTGTTGCGTATTTGCCGCATCACTTGAAATATTAGTTGTAACATCTGCACTGACTGATTTTTCAGCAAGTGTGACTGCAGGCACGGATGAATTATTCAATACGCCAGCCAGATTCGCAGGACCGCTCTTTAGGTTATAACTGTTAAGTGGATCAGAACCGACAATTTTATAAGATTGAGTTTTGTCTGCTGCAGCAGTTTGACTCGCTGTAGCTTGAGCCGTTTGTGGCTGATAAGCGTGTTGTTGAGAAGTGAAGTTTTGACCGACATCAGTATTGATAGATTTGGTACTGATTGGATTAATACTAGTGGGTTTAATATGACTAGTAGTTTCAATAGCAGAGATTTTAAGACTGTTGTTTGCAACGCTACTGGTGTGAATAGCTGCTGCGGATATTGTATTGTGATGGGCAGCATTAATGAATGAACCAATGTTAGCAGAAACCATTGGCGCACTCATGTTTACACTTCTATATCAATCAAACTACCCACTGTTTCAGAAGCCTCTTCAATCACTCGTGTTGAAGCTTGAGCTTGATTCGATGATTGAGTTGCAGAGACTAAAGCTGCTGTGGTGTCAGTTTGATCAACTGCACGTGAACTAAGTGTCACAGTATCTTGAGTTGATGCATTAGCGACTGCTGGCTTTTGCTGATCTGGCGTTGCTACAGATGTTGTTGCTTGCGCTAAACCTTGCTGAGCACTTTGTAAACCTTGTAAACCAGATGAATACGCTGATTGAACTTGCATAATGACGACTCCTGATCATAAAAACTTTCATTTAGTATGATCTAAACCGACTAATATGTACAGTTTATAAGCAAACCAATCTTAAACTTTAATCATTATTCCAGCCCATCTCCCAATCTTTCCATACCGGATTCAATCCTCGTCGCCTCATTTGGATTATCACTTGCTCTGCAGAGCGATTATCACTGATCTCAAATTGATCAAGTTGGCTGTCAGGTGTCATGTAGCCTCCTGGTTGGGTTGAACTTCCGGCACTCATGTGAGTAATTCCAAGTGGCAGTAAATTATCTCTTAACGACGGCAGTTCACGTGTTGATAAACTGATTTCAAGTTGCGGATTAAACAACCTAAATGCACAGATCAATTGCACTAATCCGGCATCGGTTAATTCAACCTTAGGTGAAATACCACCAGTGCATGGACGTAAGCGAGGTAATGAAATACTGTAACGATTACGCCAGTAGGTTTTTTCTAGATAATCAAGATGATACCCCATTAATAATGCATCGAGTCGCCAATCATCTAACCCAAGTAATACCCCTAAACCTATTTTATCGATCCCTGCTTTTGCGACTCGATCTGGGGTATCTAAGCGATAAACGAAATCTTGTTTTTTACCGCGAGTATGATGTTTTGAATAAGTTTGAGGCCGGTAAGTTTCTTGGTATACCATAACGGCATCAACACCTAACTTACCAAGACGCTGATATTGTTCTGTTTCCAATGGTTGAACTTCCATTGCCACGTAATTAAAAGCCTTACTAACTAACGGTAACACCGACTCAAAATACCCCATTCCAACTTTAGTTTCGTGTTCACCAGACACCAGCAATATCGAATCGAAGCCACGTTGTTTGATAATAGCCATTTCTGCTGTGAGTTCATCACTGTTAAGGGTTTTACGCTTAACCTTATTGCTCATGCTAAAGCCACAATAATCACATTCATTGGCGCACAGATTTGATAAATACAAGGGTAAGAAAAGACCGATATTGGCACCGAATCGCTTTCGAGTCAGCTGAACTGCTTGCTGCGCCATCGGTTCAATATATGGCATTGCGGCAGGAGATAATAGTGCCAACAAGCTATCAAGATTGCCGTTTGGATTTTGCAAAGCCAATTCAACGTCTTTGGCGGTAGTCGAATACAATTTCATCGATAATGCATCGGGGGCTAATTGCGTAAATACGCTTGAATATGACATGCTAACCCTCCTTGATGTTCACTGACTGCGTCAGTGAATTGATTGATGCTTCTGTCAGAAATCCGGTTAATGGACTGGTTGCATCGGCGTGATGATTCACAGCCCCTAATCCTGCAAGAAAGGCTTGTCTTCCTGTCGCGACCGCATCAGCAAAGCATTTCGCCATTTGCTGAGGATAAGCACTACTTGCAATCGCGGTATTAACCAATACGGCTGCGGCCCCCATTTCCATTGCTCTGCAAGCTTGCGAGGGTGCACCAATTCCCGCATCAATGATCACTGGTATGCAGGCTTGTTCGATGATAATGCGTAAAAAGGTTTCCGTGGCCAGGCCTTGGTTACTGCCAATGGGGCTACCAAGAGGCATCACTGCGGCGCAGCCGACTTCTTCTAATCGGCGACATAACACAGGATCGGCATGCACATAAGGCATGACAATATAGCCTTGCTCGCATAATTGTTGAGCCGCGATTAATGTTTCAATAGGATCTGGCATGAGATATTTAGGATCTGGATGAATTTCAAGTTTAATCCATTTAGTGCCAAGTATTTCATAAGCCAGTTCGGCAGCAAAAATAGCTTCTTTGGCATTACGCGCACCCGCGGTATTAGGTAATAACTTTACCCCCATACTTTGCAGCGGCCCGAGTAAATTGTCATGGCCGCGGGTTAAATCAATCCGCTTCATCGCCAAGGTAACTAACTGCGATCCCGAACTGTTTATAGCTTGTAACATAGTGTTGTGATCTGAAAATTTTCCCGTCCCGGTGAATAATCGAGACGAAAATTGATGATCGGCTATCGTTAACATTATTAACCTCCAGCAACGGCAGAAAAAACCGTAATATTATCGTTCGCTTGACACAATACGTGCACCCATCGGCTTCGTGGTACAACACTATCGTTGACGACTATGGCGACCGCTTGAGTGGGTAGATCACTTAAAATCAGTAATTCGGCCAAATTCAAATTAGCCCGAACGATTTGTTCGACCCCATTGAGTTGCAAGGCAATCTGAGAGTGGCAATTAATATGCGTCATTGGGCTGCTCCGAAAGCTGAGTGACTGACTGCTGATGACATACTGCACACTCAGGATCTTGGCTCATGTGGGCATGCTGCCAATGTAAGTTTTTAGCATTAAAGCAATGTAAAATACCGTATTGAGTGAAGGTATTACTAAGATGTTGTATGCCCACCAGCGCTTGCATACTGGCAATAATGCCCGCAGCAGGCCCAAGAACTCCTGCTCGAGTACAATTTTGCGTAATCGTCATATCAAGTGGATATAAACAACGATAACAGCCGCTATTTGGGTGTAAATTAGAGCCTGAGTCTGAAAAATCAATACAAAATAGTTGTCCTTGATAGCCACTGATTGCGCCACTAACCAAAGTCAATTTCTGTTCAACGCAGAGTTGATTAATAAGCTGCCGTGTCTTGAAATTATCAGTGCAGTCAAATACTAAAGGCTTGGTTACTTTTCGCTTGATAAGCTGATAAAAATGCTGGGCAGTCACTTTTTCCGCGATAGTATTGATGTTGATTTCAGGGTAAGCACGATTAAGCACTCTTTTAGTAACAGCAACTTTGGTTTGGCCAATATCTGTGGCAGTAAATAATAGCTGCCGTGGCAAGTTAGATAGTTCAATAACATCATGGTCAATCAACAACATATGCTGAACACCTGCCGCCGCGAGGTAATGAGCGACTAGATGCCCTAATCCGCCCATGCCAATAATGACGACCGAACTATTCATAATGGCGAGTTGGCCAGTCTCGCCAATATCACTGAGTAACATGGTGCGTGAGTACTGGATATACTGCTGATCCGATAGTATATTCATCTCACCTCCGCAGAGACACTCGGTTTCGATAATGATCGCGTCAACTGTAACCACTTATGATTTAACGCTTGATAAGCTTTAGCGGGATCTGCAGCAGCGCTCACGGCCCTGACAACCGCAACATCACCCACCCCAGTCATGGCAATGACCTCAAGATTACTGAGATTAATTCCGCCAATCGCTACCGTTGGATAATGACGCGAAAATAAGCTGACATAACGTGTAAGCTTAGTGATCCCTTGGGGGGCTGATGGCATTTGTTTCGTGGTGGTAGCAAAAATATGCCCCAGGGCAATATAGGAAGGTGAGTATTGGTGAGCTAACAAGGCTTCAAAATAACTGTGGCTCGATAACCCTAATGCCATTCCAGCTGCAGCTATCGCGGTTAAATCTGCAGTCGCCAAATCTTCTTGGCCTAAGTGAACCCCAAACGCACCGTGTTTAACCGCCAGTTGCCAATGATCATTGATAAATAACTGAGCATGAAACTCTCGACCCAGTTTAATCACCTCAATAATATTAGTTTCGAGTGTTAATCGCTGCAGACTGTCCGAACAAGTGTCGCTATCGAGTTTAGTGCGATATTGAATGGTTTTGCAGCCAGCTGATAGCAGCTGTTTGAGTATATTTAGATCATCAACAACAGGATAAATACCGAGTGGTTTTAGCAGCGATTTAAAGTCATTATGGGCTGTGTGTTTAAATGAAGCTTGAGCGAGATCGTCTGATGTAATCAAGTTGATTAACGGCATAGCCTGTAAATCATCGGGCCAACCGGTACGGGCTAAAATCCCAGGACCTTGCCCTAGACTGAAACCTAATGCTAAGCCCTTATTGACATAAGCTTTTGCCAACACAATAGCATCATGGATCACGAAGTCATGGGCAATAAAACACGCTATTGCAGATGATAAAGTGCAACCACTGCCATGATTGTTATTAGTGACTATCCGCTGACTGCTTAACATAAACACTGCATTACTGTGTGCAACACTGGCGCCTAGCACGCTTGAACTGACATAAATATCTGTCGCATCGTGCTGCCAATGAGCATCACCACCTTTGGCGAGTACATGGCATTTAAATATATTTGATAACCACTTAGCGTCATTAATCATCTGCAGTTGCAGAGTCCTCATGGGATCGATCTCAAGCGATGATTCGAGATTAAGGTTATCATTTCGATGTTGCGCTAAAACGCAATGATGACATAAGCGACCTAACTCATGCTGATTAGGGGTTAATAAGTCAATTAAGCCAATGAGAGGACTAAAATCGAGATCCATAGGATTAAAGCTGGCACCACTACTGGCGACCATCACAGGATCAAGCACCACAAAAGGAGCCATATTTAGTCTAGATCGTATCTGGGTTAACCAATCAGCCAAAATGTTTACCTGTGCTTGGGATGCCAACAGGCCAATTTTAATCGCTACCGGCGGCAGATCTGCACATAAGCTGGTCAACTGAGCCAGTAACATGGATTCAGAAACAGTTTCAACAAGACTTACACTGACTGAGTTTTGCGCAGTTAATGTGGTTATTACGCTACACCCGTGACATGACAAGTCTTGCATGGTGAGTAAATCAGCTTGAATCCCCGCACCTCCACCACTGTCTGAACCGGCTATGGTCCAGACAATGGGTGGGGTTTGCGTTATGGATTCAGTGACAAATGTCGATGAATTCATGATAGTTATTCAACCTCTACCGCTAAGTCGGTATCAACTTGTGCTGCTGGTTTGACGGCGTGATACAGCGCCGATCCCGACGCTTTGAACTCAGCCGACTTTTGCGCCATAGCCTCGGACGGATTTATGGCTTGAGCCATAGGTTGAGTTTGATAAGCACTAGCAGCAGAGACTTCAATCTTAAGTGCTTCTGCTTGTTGAAGATTCGCGGCATATTCACGCACTTCGTGGGTTATTTTCATCGAGCAAAATTTAGGCCCACACATTGAACAAAAATGAGCCACTTTTGCTGATTCTTGTGGTAACGATTCGTCGTGGTAAGCACGAGCGGTATCAGGATCAAGGCCTAGGTTGTATTGATCTTCCCAACGGAATTCAAAGCGGGCTTTGGATAACGCATTATCACGCACTTGTGCACCTGGATGACCTTTAGCGACATCAGCAGCATGAGCTGCAATCTTGTAGGCAATTAAGCCTTGTTTTACATCTTCTTTGTTAGGTAAGCCTAAGTGTTCTTTGGGGGTGACGTAACACAACATCGCCACGCCATACCAAGCCATCATGGCAGCGCCAATCCCTGAGGTGAAGTGATCATAACCCGGCGCGATATCGGTAGTTTGTGGGCCTAAGGTGTAAAAAGGCGCTTCATCACAAAGAGCTAATTGCTTTTCCATATTGACTTTAATCAACTGCATTGGCACATGACCAGGGCCTTCGATGATGGTTTGCACATCATATTCCCATGCAATTTTAACCAATTCGCCTAGGGTTTCTAATTCTGCAAATTGAGCTTCATCATTGGCATCGGCAATTGAACCGGGGCGCATACCATCGCCTAACGACAAGGACACATCGTATTGGGCGCAAATCTGGCAAATATCGCGAAAATGCTCATATAAGAAACTTTCTTGATGGTGGCTTAAACACCACTTAGCCATAATTGAACCGCCACGCGACACAATACCGGTAAGGCGTTTGGCGGTCATGGGTACATAACGCAATAACACCCCAGCATGGATGGTAAAATAATCTACTCCCTGCTCGGCTTGTTCTATTAGCGTATCTCTAAATACCGCCCAACTGAGATCTTCGGCAACGCCATTAACCTTTTCTAATGCTTGATAAATCGGCACAGTACCAATTGGCACAGGCGAATTACGGATAAGCCACTCACGGGTTTCATGGATATAACGTCCGGTCGACAAGTCCATGACGGTATCGGCCCCCCAACGAGTTGACCACACCAGTTTTTCCACTTCTTCTTCAATTGACGATGTCACCGCCGAATTACCAATATTGGCATTCACCTTCACCAAAAAATTACGCCCAATAATCATAGGTTCGGTTTCAGGATGGTTAATATTGAGTGGGATAATCGCTCGACCTCGAGCGACTTCATCGCGGACAAACTCAGGAGTGATCAGCTGACCAATATGCGCACCAAAAGCCTCTCCTGGTGCCTTTTGAGTCAATACGGTGTCAGTTACCTCAGCACGAGCCATGTTTTCACGAATGGCAATGTATTCCATTTCAGGGGTAACAATACCTTGGCGAGCATAATGCATTTGGGTCACGCATTTGCCCGGCTTGGCTCGTTTCGGCGCAACTAGGGCATCAAAACGCAAGTGATCTAAGCCATCATCAGCAAGTCGCTGTTGAGTAAAACCTGAACTTGCACCGGTTAATTGCTCGGTATCTTGTCGCTCATCAATCCATGCTTGACGGATTTTAGCTAAACCTTGACGCACATTAATATCGGCAAGGGGATCAGAATAAGCGCCAGCACAGTCATAGACCCTGATAGGTGGATTGGCTTGTTTAATGGGCTTTGCATCGGTACCGCCAATGACGGTTTCAGTTTGATTAACCTGACGCATAGCGACGTTGATGTCTGCACGACTACCCGTTAAATAGACTTTTTCAGAATTAGGATGTTGTAACGGTTTAAGGGTATCAATAAATTGTTGAGCATTAGCTCGAGTTTGACGACGGTTTGGATTTGACATTAGCAACCTCATTATTAAGAGTAGAGTTGCTTGTCTGGAGAGGTGTTGATAGCAGAAGTAAACAATAAAAATACTATCGCTTACGTCAATAACCACATAGAAAAATACTAAAGTAATAACTTAACTGGACATATAAACCGATAAAAAACTCAGAGGTAAACGTCCATTTACTGTCTTGTTAAAACGTTATTATCTTCCCAATAATAATGATTATTACGCTTGTTTCCTTCGCAGGTTCTAGCCTGATCAGGTTCAACGGATCCCGAATAAACGGTCTCAGCCATAATGGCACTCCGACAAGATGTGCGTCAGTATAGGCAAGCTTTAAACAAAATATCAAGCCCTAACTATCATCTATTGCTATGACATCTATGAGTTAACATGCCGGCATTAGTTTAGCTTTATCCCTTATCTATCGTATTCACTCAACACTTGATGCATATATTTATAAAGGTGCGACATCATGTCGCACTCTTCATATTTATTAGCAGGTTATAATTTATTAAGGTGAACAATCTCCTTTGAAATTAACTCATCAAAGGTTTATAAAAAAACAATAAAGGTGATAGCTTTGACTCACAAAGTAATGCAAACCATTAAATTAACGAATAACGCCCCATGGGCTTACTCATCAATTGCATTGGCAGTAACACTGGCCATAACGCCGCAAGTAAGAGCTGAATCGTATGACATACAAAACAGCCAAGGTGTTGAACATGTCAAAGTACAAGGACAGCAAACAACACATAAAGACCTACTAGGTTCGGCTGAAAACCTCTTAAAAAAGCAAGGCGTCGATTTCTCTGAAGCTGGCGGTGTGTCATCCTTACCCATCTTAAACGGCATGATGGGCGATCGGATAAAAATCCTTATCGATGGTAGTGACATCACTTCATCATGTGCAAACCAGATGAACCCGCCGCTTTCATATGTATCTGCAAATCAAATCAGTTCAACGCAAGTCGTCGCGGGAGTCTCTCCGGTAAGTGCTGGCGGTGATAATATTGCTGGTGTGATAAAAATCAGCAGTTTAAACCCACTGTTCACTGATAGCGACGCTGTAACATGGCACAGTGGTAATGTTTCTAGTGGTTATCGCAGTACCGATGATGCTTTTCTTGCTGGCGTCAATGCCACCGTTGCCAGTAAAACGTTAAGTTTTAGCTATCAAGGGTCATTTGAAGATGCCAACAGTTATACCGATGGTCATGGCGATAAAGTACTCGACACCCTATATCAATCTCAAAACCATGCGCTAACGGCAGCTTGGCAAGATGAGACCCAACAAGTAGCCATTAAGCTCACTCATCAACATATTCCTTATCAGGGTTTCGCTAACCAATATATGGATATGACTAACAATGACAGCTATGGAGCGTTAGTGCGTTATCAGCGTTCACTAGAAAATGATGCCGAGTTTACAGCACAAGCCAATTGGCACAGCGTCGAACATGAAATGGGATTCTTTACTGACGAAAAAACCGGCAAGATGCCGATGGAAACCAAAGGAAAAGATTATAGCTACCAGTTGCATTGGCAATTACCCATAAGTTCAGACAGTACCTTGTTGATTGGACAAGAATATTATGTTTATCAACTTGACGATACTTGGCCCGCTATCGAAGGTTCATCTATGATGGGACCTAATGATTATGTCAATATTAATGACGGCAAGCGTCAACGTGCTGCTCTTTATGGTGAATGGCAACACACTCTAAATAGTCGTTGGTGGTTATCAGCTGGCGTCCGATATGAATACGTGTCAACAAACGCTGCTGAAGTACAACCCTATAACACTATGGCGATGATGGGCATGACCAATGTCAATGCCATAGCCGCAGATGAATTTAACAGCCTTTATCGTAAGCGTAATGACAATATTATCGACGCTACTCTTCTGGCTCGATATCAATTGAGTGACACTGAAGTCATAGAGGTTGGTTTAGCGAGAAAAAGCCGAGCGCCAAATTTATATGAACGTTACAGTTGGGGTCAAAGCACCATGGCAACAACCATGATCGGTTGGTTTGGTGATGGAAATGGCTATATAGGTAACCCAAACCTCAATGCCGAAACAGCACATACCTTAAGTACAGCCTATAAATTGGTACAAGATGACTTAGCCTTCAGCGCTACCGCTTGGTACAGCAAAATAAATGATTATATTGATGCCGATGAGGTTGGTAGTTTTAACAAAACGCCCATGACCAATACTCGCCGCAATATTTTACAGTTTACCAATGTTAATGCGACTCTGTTTGGTGCACGTATTGATGCAGAATACCAACTAGCAGAAAACCGCAGCGGTAAATGGCTCATGGTTGCTAATGCCACTGCCACTCACGGCGAAAGAGATAACGGTCACGAGCCTCTGTATCAAATAAAGCCATTACAAACTGAACTTGCTCTTCACCAAGAACTTGGTGATTGGAAAAATAGCCTCAGCTGGCAATGGGTCGCGAGCAAAGATCGCGTTGATAGTCAGCGCTTAGAAAATACAACCAACAGTTACTCTCTGCTTAACTTAAGCAGCAGTATCCATTGGCAAGGTGCAACAATGACTGTCGCCGTGAAAAACTTACTCGATGAATATTATCAACTGCCTTTAGGCGGGGTCAGTATTGCACAATACAAAACAGACAACAGTAACGGCTTTGAACAAATAGCCGGAGCTGGACGATCGCTTGAATTGAATATTAATTACGCATTCTAGTGCTGGGTAGATACTAGCGAAAAAGTATCGATTACAATTACCTTAAGCCGTCGAGATCACACTGCTTAGCTATATATTTTCAGTATTAAAAGCACCCACTATGGCCGGAACTGAGTGGGTGCTGCTGAACAGCGGTGATAGTTATCAATAATGGCAACAGCCAAGATGCGATATAACCTCTAATGAATTATGTTTAAATAAATAAAATTTAGCTTTTAGAGGGAGTCGTCAGCCAAGACGCTACAATTCATACTGCGGTTAATTGTATGCAAAATAAACTCGATAAAGCGGCTTACTTGATGGGTAGGATTTAGATGTCACCTACCCTAAGGATAATGTTTTGCTTTGCGCCGTAATGGCTATTTACTCAATCTGATGCTGAAATCACTCTGTGGTTATCTCGATTGGCTTAAGCATTCAGCCCCGTCTTAAAATAAAAAAGCCTCTACATTGCTGTAGAGGCTTTTTTATTTATTTGGCGGAGCGGACGGGACTCGAACCCGCGACCCCCGGCGTGACAGGCCGGTATTCTAACCAACTGAACTACCGCTCCAAAACGGTTTGTATACACTTAATAAAACTATCAATATTAAACCAATTACTGTTTATTTTATTAAGTGCAAACAGGTACTTGAATGGCGGAGCGGACGGGACTCGAACCCGCGACCCCCGGCGTGACAGGCCGGTATTCTAACCAACTGAACTACCGCTCCACACAAGTGCGATGAATAATAAAGTTGTGATAATTAATCGTCAACTGTTTTTTAATTGTTTTAGCTCAATTAGTCAAAATTTGCTCAATTGCGCATTTTGTGACTAAAAAAACACTCAAAATATTAGTTTTTATCATCAGGCATAGTCAGGTCAATATCGTCTAAATCAACACTTTCAAGCAGACCCTCTTGGGAATTTTGATTACTTTCAGGATTTTGCTTTAGCCTTTCTTCTGCTGCAGCCATCGCTTTGGCAAGGGTCTGCTTTTTACGCCATATCACTAAGCCCACAACACCGAGCAAAAACAGTATTCCGTTGATGGTAATAATCCAGAACATTGCATTATCTTTAGCCTCTTGCTCTTCAAATCCAGCTTGAATAGCCGCTTTTTCAGCCAGTTCTTCAACCGATGGAGCCGGAGCTGGAGGCTCAATCAAATTAAAAAACATTTCAGGCAAATTCAGGACAATTTCACGACCATCGACAGTCGTGGAGAACGCATGCCCTTGAACACGATAACTGCCATATTCGGTCACTTTCGGTAAAAAGAGAATTTGATTTGCACTGGTCACGGTTTGAACGGTTAAAGGCAGCGATAAACCGGCAGGACCAACTAACTCAAATTCAAAATGTGTTTGCGCCAGTATCACCACGGATTCATCAACCGCTAATTGGACCTGCCATATCTCTTTTAATGGGTCGCTATTAGGCACCATTTTAACCTGTATTGGTTGTGCTGAAAGCTCAAAAGGCATTGTGTATTCGCGCTCAAACACATTATTTCGCGCAGTGACATTAAGCACATAATGACCCGCAGGTTGTTGCAAATTTTGGCTGCCAGTAAAGATGCCATCGTCTGGAACTTCATCAAACAATTCACCATTGTCTTTATATTCGCCAACAATAACAGTACCAGTAGCAAAATTATCGTCAGTAGCAAGGTGTTGACTGGTAAAACGAGCGGTCCATTCCACCATATAGTCTAAACCCGGCATTCTCATGGTTAAATCATCACCTAACAGCCTTGCCGTCACCTTCAAGCGTTCGCCCTGATAAAGAGGCTGAGGTAAAGGTTCCACAGCAATATCTAGTGCAGAAATTTTTTGAATGGTCGATCCTTCCACCACACTGCCTAATAACTGCCAAGGACCAGGCATCGGCTTCTCAATATAAATCATGTCGGCAGCAATACCGTCGACCCACTTGACGGTTTGTGGATGACGATTTGAATACCATTTACTGCCATCGGGTAAAATCACCACAACGGGGGCTGAACCATAGCTCCGTTGGATCACTAATGTGAGATGATCAACCATATGATCAATGCGAAAACGATTTTTTAATTCTGCTGCTTGCGATGCAGCTACCACTGAAGCTTGGGCAGTAGATTGCCAAACCAAGATGATACTTAGCAAAAATAAATAAGAAATCGCTAGATAACCGGCACGAATGGCACTCATAAAAGTTGGTTTACCCTCTCCAGAGACATTTACCTGACTTCTCAATGAGATCAAGTCGTTGTTCGTGTAATAGTAATTCATCGGCTGACGCGCCAACGACTTTAAGATTAAACGCTGCAGGATCGATATTTTTTATCCCGCCGCCCTCTTGACCCGCTTTTACATTAGACAAATTAAACTTAATTTGTCCACCGGTCATGATTAAATAAACATCAGCGAGAATTTCAGCATCAAGTAACGCCCCATGATAGGTGCGACGTCCATTGTCGATGCCATAACGTCGACACAGTGCATCTAGGTTATTTTTTTGGCCAGGATGTAACCTTTTGGCAATGGCTAAACTGTCTAAAATACTGCAAATATCTTTGGTTTTGGGACCAATTGGATTGAGTTTGGAAAACTCATGATCCATAAAGCTAACATCGAAGTTAGCGTTATGAGCGACAATTTCAGCACCATCAATAAAATCAATAAAATCTTTGGCGATTTGGTGAAATCGTGGCTCATTGGCAACACGATCATTGGTAATGCCATGCACTTGAATTGCTTCTTCATCAATGGCTTGACCAGGATTAATATATTGATGATAAGTCCTGCCGGTTAAACGGCGATTAATCACCTCAACACAACCAATTTCAATAATGCGATGTCCCACATAAATAGGGCCACCAGCTTGGTTCATACCTGTGGTTTCGGTATCGAGAATAACTTGACGACTTGCACTAGAAATAATGTTCATATTTTTTACTCATTCAGCCCTCGCGTTTGTATAAATTGAGTATACTGGCGCGAATATTTAGCTATGGTAACAACTTGATGGCCGAACTCAAACAGCTGTATATCTTTACTGATGGTTCTTGCTTAGGAAACCCAGGTCCGGGTGGTTATGGCGTGGTAATGAAATATAAACATCAGCAGCACGAAATGGCTGACGGATTTTCATTAACGACCAATAATCGGATGGAGCTTTTGGCTCCAATTATCGCATTAGAAGCCTTACATGAGCCCTGTAATATCATTTTAACCAGTGACAGTCAGTACATGCGCCAGGGTATTATGACGTGGATCCATGGCTGGAAAAAAAAGGGCTGGATGACTTCAACTAAGCAACCAGTTAAAAATGTAGATTTATGGAAACGTTTAGACGCAGTAAGTCAATTACACAAAATTGACTGGCGCTGGGTAAAAGGCCATGCGGGCCATATTGAAAATGAACGTTGTGACGTATTAGCCCGAAAAGCCGCAGAAGCTAAACCTCAACAAACTGATATTGGTTATCAGCCCGAATAAGAGTTAAGCTCATTATTTGCATATACTTAGGAATTTTTGGGCTTTATCAACCCTTTTTCAACACCTTGGGTATTTGTTAATCCTGAACGACCTGCCGTTGGCGCCGGCGACCAGGTAGGCGCTTTTATTTTGGATTTATCTTTAATGGGTGTTAGCGGAGTGGTCATTTTTCGAGCCACGATTAAATAGACACTGCCCGTGCTAGGTAACCAGTTAGCAATACTTTTTTGCCACAATGGAGTTTGCGGGCTTTTTTTAGCTTGATGGCCACGGTTATCCGCACCTTGTCCTAACAACGAATGATACATTAAACGCTCATCCGCTAAGACTTGATAGCCCAATAACCCAAGCCAATCTTTCACTCTAGATGGCATAAAAAACTGCCCACTCCAAGGTAATTGAGTTTGATACTTTGGTAAAATCTTACCAATAAAAGCAGGACTGATAGGGTTAAAACCGACAATGAATATATAACCACTGCTAATGAGAACCCGGTCAAACTCACGTAAAATTTGATAGGGATCTGACTCGAACTCGAGTAAAAAACAACTTAATACTGTGTCAATAGCACTTTGCTGTATGGGTAAATGGTGTGGGTCAGCCTGAATACTTGCATTTGTGGCGTCATAAACAGAAAAATGCCGAGTAATACTGCAAGATAAACTATTTAGCTGACCACTTAACGCCCCAACCTTGAGTAAATGATAGCCAAATATACGGGGCCACCAAGGAGCCAATTTAGCTTCTATCTCGGTTTGCAATAACTCACCAAAAGGTAAATCTTGCCAAATAAGGGGTTTTAACATGAAGCCCGCCAAGGTTTATTGTGCAAAAATGTTGTATTGATTAGATTCACTCTACCATAAGGTATTTAATTTTCAGCTAAGCATAATTGAAACTTCGATCTGTCTTTACTTGAAGTTATTAAACGATATCCGTTACCCTAACAGATAGTCAATCATCACTCGAGTCAGATTATGCTTAACGTTCATACCATTGCAGCTTTTAATGACAACTACATTTGGTTAATCCATCAAACAAACAGCCTTAATGCTTATGTGGTTGATCCAGGTTGTGGTCAAACTGTTATCGATTATTTAGCCACTACCGATCTAAACCTCATTGGCATATTGATTACTCATCATCATAGTGATCACACTGGCGGTATCGAAAAACTGCAACAACACTTCAATGATAACTTGACTGTTTACGGACCCAGTAACGAGCGCATTGATGGATTAACCCAGCCGTTGACCCTAGAGACAACAATGAGTATCGATATTCCACATTTAGGACTAACTCAAGTCATGGCCGTTCCAGGGCATACTTTAGGCCACATTGCTTATTATATTGACGATAAATTATTTTGTGGCGACACCCTATTCAGTGGCGGGTGTGGACGTTTATTCGAAGGAACGCCTGAGCAAATGTTGCATTCGTTAAGTATGTTAGCCAATTTACCTGATAAAACTCTGGTTTTTTGTGCTCATGAATATACCCGGTCCAATCTGGATTTTGCCTTACATGTCACGCCAAAAAATTTACAATTAATTGATTATGCCAATAAAGTGGATCAATTACGCTCACAAAACAAACCGACCATTCCGAGTTCTATCGCGACAGAAAAAGCCATAAATCCGTTCCTTCGCTGCCATTTAAATGAGACCCAAGTCGCAATATCCGCTAAGAGTGGGGTCGACAATATCAATGAAATTCAATCATTTACTTTAATAAGAGAATGGAAAAACCAATTCTAAAGTAACATGAAAACACTTTAATAAGACAAGCTAAATAATTTAATCTACAATGCCAAACTGAACTAAAGCATGACCAACAGAGTCTCATAGGCACTTGGTATGTTCGAGCCTTTATTTTAACGCCCTGAGAACTTGAGGAAGTGTATCTTCAAATGAAAGCAAACTTATTTATTATTGCTGGTAGCATACTGGCAATAACAGGGTGTCAGACCCTTCAAAGTACTAGCCCGCAAACAGATATAGATCAACAGACTGTCGCCATAAACGCTAAAAGCAAAAAGTCGTCGGCAGTAACACTAGATGAAATAGAAGTACAAGTTTCCGAAGTCAATAATCTATGGCTGCGGATCGGTAATGAAATGACGCTACCGATAACAGACAACGAATTAGTTGCTCGCTATCGACAGTGGTACATCGATAATCCCAAGCATTTAGAAATTATCACTCAACGCGCTAGCCCATTTTTGTATTATATTGTCGATCAACTCGAAAAGCGTCATTTGCCAATTGAACTGGCCTTATTACCGATAGTTGAAAGTGGTTTTGATCCACTAGCCTATTCCAGTGGCCATGCCTCAGGCCTTTGGCAATTAACCGCACCAACTGCAACGTCTTTTGGGGTAAAAACTAACTGGTGGTACGACGGTCGCCGCGATGTGGCCTCGTCAACTAAAGGTGCATTAGACTTAATTCAGTACCTTTATCCTAAAATGGATCAAAATTGGCTTTATACACTTGGCGCATACAATTCAGGTGAAGGTCGAATTTTAAATGCGATTAAGCACAACCAAGCTCGCGGCAAATCAACAGATTTTTGGTCGTTATCGTTACCCAAAGAAACGGCACATTACGTCCCACAATTATTAGCATTGGCTGATGTCATTAAACATGCCGATAAATATGGCATAACGTTAACGCCTATCGACAATGTGCCGCAAATAGAAGTTGTTCCTATTGAGAGCCAACTTGATATCAACCTAGCAGCCGATTTAGCTCAAATTGATATAGTTGACTTAAAGGCGCTCAATCCGGGTTTAAAGCGTTGGGCAACGGCACCACAAGGACCACATCAATTAATATTGCCCAGTGATAAAGCAACAAACTTTAAACTTGCATTAGCTACTATAGAACCAGACTCTCGTATTAACTGGGTTCGCTATAAAATTAAGTTTGGTGACAGCATCAGTCGAATTGCTGATCAATTTGAAACGACGGCATCTTTAATTAGAAGCAGTAACGGTATTAAAGGCAATAACATTATTGCTGGACGATTTTTAATTATTCCGGTTGCTGCGAAAGACCCAGATTTAGCGACTATGACAGCAGACCAAGTTCTCGCTCGTAAAGCGGTTGTGAAATCTAGCCCCAACAAGCAAAGCTATACGGTAAAGTCTGGTGATTCATTATGGAAAATATCTCAGTCACAACAAGTGACTGTGGCACAATTAATGAAGTGGAATAACCTGACAAAACAGTCAACGTTATCAATAGGTAAAAACTTAGTTATTTATCCAAATGAAATGACAGCAAGCACCAGTAATAATGAAAAAACGGTTAACTACCGTGTTCAATCAGGTGATTCATTGGCGCGTATAGCAGTAAAATATAAAGTGACGGTGGCAGAGTTAATTGAATGGAATAGTTTGCAAAACAGCAAGTTAATTCAACCTGGTCAAATATTAAAATTGATTATGACCAATAGCTAACTAACATTGCTTCTAAGATGATTATCATATAACAGTTTTCACCTTAGTACTGATTTTGAATTACAAAAAAGGACAAGTATGCACTTGTCCTTTTTTTATGTTTTAAGATTAATAGCCATGCTAACTTATTAGGCGCTTATATCTGTGTGGCAACAGATATTCTAGACAAACTTCACCACCTAAGCACCTTGTAGCTAACGTTATAAATAAAGGCTGTAGTCACAATAAGCGACGACAGCCTTTATTCTCAACGAGAATGAATTTAAATCCCTAACTTCTTAAATAACCCCTCTTTTAGCTTTTCTTTAGCTTTATCGGTTTCACCTTTAAGCTTGCCTTCCAATAATGCCTTCGTATCAATGCCAAACTTAGGCTCTTGGAATGTGCCTTTTATGGTTAGAGGAATATCGACACCTTTAAGCGACTCATCATTAGCGTCACCCTGTCCTGACAACGACCCAACGACACTCGTTGTTAATGCATAATCTAAGGCTTCTAACGCGATGTTTGCCGTCCCTTTACCCGCTAAACGAATTAAGGGGGCAGCCATGGCCAAATCAGGATTAGTCACAACGGCATCTTTCATGGTGAAACTGCCAGTCAGGCTGGTAAAGTCAGTTTTTAACTCTTCTTTACTGGATTCAGACAAGTCGCCTTTTAATTTTTGCTGAGCACTACGGATCATCTGTGGAATGTTAACCCCATAAAGCGAACCATCAGCGACTTCAAATTTACCAACGGCATCAAGGTTCTTTTTCAGATTATCAGCAATTAAACTCGAGCCGCTGCCTTTAACTTCAAAGCTTGCAGTACCTGAAATTAAATCCACTTCAGCCGCATCGGTTAAAAGTGGACGAATTTGCACACCAATCAATTTCTTATCAAATTGATATGTTGGCACTGCCTTGCGAGCATCCAATTTTGCACTTAGTGCTAACTTGCCTTGGTATAAGTCAGCGGTAAGCGACGACAAGTTCAAGATACCTTTATTGATAGCCATTTTCATTTGCCAGTTTTGCGTGAGCATATTGCTGACTTTAATTGATTTAGCCGTTAAACTTAGGGTGAGATCTACTGATTTAAGTGCTGACAGATCAGGCTCTTGAGTCGATACTGTGTCGGTCTTTGTGGCAGACTCTTCAGTATTACCTTCTTGCTTTGGGAACAGCGCATCAAGATCAATATCACCCACGTCTAAACTCATCGCAATTTTAGGAACGCTATTAGCATAGTTAACCTTAATGTCCCCGGTGGCAGCCAAGTCCATAGCAGACATTCTAGTCAATTGTAGATCGATAGTTTTGGCATCCAGTGCCATTGTCATTTGTGTCGTGAGCTCAGCGGTAACCGATTTATTCGGCAAGCTGTCACCTTTGGCGTTATGTACCATAGCAAAATCATTAATAGTGACATGATTCAATGCTTGATCAATTTTGACTTTACCTTGTCCAGATGATGCAAGCTGCATATCTGGCAATGTCGCAGAAAACTCATAAGCAAAATCAGCAAACTGACCCAGGCTAAACTGACCTAAGGTGAAGCTTTTTAAATTAAAGGTCTGCGTCGTATTGCTGGCCATATCAATGAGGTTAATATTGGTATTCGTCAGTTCAATACCACCTATATCCAATGTCTCTAATGACATAGGTTTGGCATCATTGGTTGCTGCAGTTTGTGGTTTATCCGCCGTACTTTTTGATACTAATCCATCAAAACTGGTTGTACCGTCTTTTTGCGTAACCAGATTCAGCGTTAAACCATCAAGCTTTAATAAATCTACTTCAATCTGTTGGCTAAATAATGGCATTAACGCCACATTCGCAACAGCCTCATTCACATTGAGCATGGATGCAGGAGTAAAGCCATCTGGATTAGTAAGAGTTATACCACCGAGCTTAATGCCTAAAGAGGGAAACACACTCCAGCTTAAGTCTTGGGTAATTTGTAAATCACGACCGGTTTGTTTTTTAACGGCATCAACTATTTGCGGTTTAAAGTTATTAAGGTCGAAAAACATTGTTAAGTAGACGGTCACACCTACTACTAGAGTTAGCACAATTGCTAATAACCATTTTACTACTTTCATTGTTGCTTCCTTGTCTGTTGATTGTTTACGCTAAAATAGTAAGATCTAATGCCTGCTTACTGACGGCAACACCATTTAAATCAGCATAGATCATCATTCCAGGAAAGATGCTGACACCCGCAATCTCAATAGCTACATTGACATCACCAACATCTTTTTTATCCGTTTTAATCGGATTTGTACCTAATGCTTGCACACCGATCTGCATAGTTTTAATGGTACCTGCATCACGAATACAGCCATTAATAATGATACCTTCCCAACCATTGTCATATGCATTGAGAGCTATCATGTCACCTAATAGCGCACGTCTAGTCGAACCGCCGCCGTCCACAACCAATACTTTTCCTTGACCATTTTTGGCTAATTCAGATTTAACTTTGGAATTATCTTCGAAGCATTTTACCGTCACTACTTCACCGTAAAATATCGGCTTAGCACCAAAGGACTGCCATGGATTAGGCAATAAAACTAATTGCTCAGGGTAATGATCGAATAGATCAGGTAATAAATCTAGCATAAGTCCTCCTTGAAAATCAGAATCTTAGATTACTAATTATTAGGCAATTCAACAAGTTTTGTTAACGATATATTATTCACTTTAAAAAGTACTGCTAGTCCAGACTATCAAGCGCTGTACAAACCAAGTTAAAGAGTGACTTATACAATAAAAATGCATATAATTTCCGAAAAATAACGTAAACAATCATACTTATGAGTGACGATTTAAATTTACAGAAAATGATGGATGCGTTTGACGAGCTAGACTTCGAACAACGCACAACAACAAACCTTGAAAATGCACGTAATAAACAACAAATGACAGCGTATATTGATTCGTTGGATTTTAGTTTGCGTCGTTTATTAATATTGCAAGACACGGTCAATTCAATTGTTGAACAAAAAAAATTAGACCTGCTTAAACAAGAACATATCCAAACCTATAAAACAAAAATCATCAATCTATCTCGAAAATATAATATCTCATATCAAGATGTCATCGATATTATGGTGCAATTGCCACGTTAATAGTGATGCTCTGCCTCTTTCGCTTTGGTTGTAAAATATAAACGTTCAATCGGACTAAAAAACATTAGCCCGATTGACAATGTATTATTTTACTCTAAATTGCTCCACAAGCTGATGCAACTTGATCGCACCTTTTTCAATATCCATACTGCCTTTATTGATCAATTCATTTTGAGTTCTGTTATCTAATGACATGTCATTGATACGGGTAATATTCATATTAAGCTCTGTAATAACGGTACTTTGCTCCTCTGTTGCCGCCGCAATTTGAATATTCATTTGCGAAATCTGATCAATGGACGATTTAATGTTATTGAGTGCTCCAACGACTTGCTGAGTTTCATTAACGGTTTCTGATGATTTAGTTTTAGCTCTTTCAACAGAGGAATTAACGCTATCGATGGCAGTTCTAATGGCATCGATAATAAGATTAATCTCACTTGTTGATGCTTGGGTACGACTCGCCAGCGTTCTAACCTCATCAGCAACGACGGCAAAGCCACGGCCAGCCTCACCGGCTCTGGCAGCTTCAATCGCCGCATTCAATGCGAGTAAATTAGTTTGATCGGCAATCCCAACAATAACATCAAGAATTTGCCCGATTTTACTCGAACTCACTTGTAAGCTTTTAGCAACCTCTTCTGTCGCGGCTAATTCTGTCGATAGCTCTGATATTTTTTGCATTGCATTATCGACAACGGCAGCGGATTTATCTGCTTCAGTGTCTGCATTATGGGTACTTTCGGCTGCCAACTGTGCGTTAGAGGCCACTTCAGATGCCGTTACCGACATTTGGTTAATGGCAGTGGCAACATTAGTTGTTTCGGCTTGCACGTTGGATGAAATTTGATTAGCCTGCTGTGTAATCGTTGACATATTCTTCGCCAAGCGGCTTGATTCATCGACTGAGTCGCTGACAGAGATAATCACTTTTTGGACTTTTTCAATAAAAGTATTGAAATGATGAGCAATTTGTTTGAGCTCATCATTTCCCTCTTCGGACAACCGTAGGGTTAGATCCCCCTCACCCTTAGCAATATTCTTAAACGCTGCAATGGTCTCAACCATTGGTCCTGAAATACTGCGAATGATAAAAAATAATAATAAGATGACCGGCAGCCACACCAGTGTCAGTAATAATAGGTATTGGGTTATAAATTGGTTTCTATCAGCTTGAATGTCATCAACATAAATACCTGTACCGATGATCCAGCCCCAGGGTTTAAATCGCTTAACTACAGACATTTTCGGACTTGGGTTTTCCTGCTGGGGTTTATTCCACATGTAATCAACCCGAGCAACATCTTTTTGTTCCGTACCTTGGATCATTTTTTGAAACAGTTTTACCCCATTTGGATCTTGCATTGCTAATACCTTGGTATTAACTAACTGTTTTGCAAAAGCATGCTGGATCATGGTGCCTTGAATATCAATAGTGAAATAATACTCGTTACCTGAATAGCGCAGTTTATCTATTGCAGCTAATGCTAAAGTTTTAGCCTCATCTTCAGCCATACTTCCAGACTGAACACCTTGATAATATTTATCAGTTATTGCGATTGCAACATCGACTAACGCATTTAACTTGGCTTCTTTTTCATTAATTAACACACTTTCAACTCGCGTTAATGAAAACCAGAAAACAATCACAGTAGCGATAATGGCTAGTGCCAACATGCCGAGTAAACGGTTAGAAATAGTGGTTTTACGAAAAAACATATTTGTTGGGTTCATACGGGCACCATGACATTATAATTAAAATGGTTTTGAAATGATTATTAACTCAGACTCAGCAATAATATGTATAGTATAAAATCAATTGAATCAAGCTACTGTTTTGTAACTGTTGTGCCTTACTGGACAGTTGTCAATATTTTCACTTAAAAATCGCAAAACAATAAATACTTAGTGGTAAACAATGATAAATAAACACTGGCGAAACTCTCACTTTACGAACGCAGATACTGAGAGTGCATTTGGGTAGTATTTTAGCCATCGAATGACGACTGGCTTAGCACAATTTATCGCTCAAACCAAACACATGACTCGCTATTGGTATTCGTCTCTTGCGGGAAAAAAAAACCTGCTATATGTACAAATATCATCAATAAATGACCAACCAATATTTAGTCTTAATAAATCATTAGTCAGTTTCTGCCTGACTCAGTTACAGCGAAAGTAACAGTGCTTAAGCTTACTTAGCATTAATGAACATGGCTTTTTGATGGTTCCGTCGCTTAATGTAGGCTTGATGCCAGCGTAAGTGTTCATTGTTCATTGTTCATTGTTCATCTCTATTATAAACAACGTATTAATAAAAGAGCACATTATGAAACGAACAAACATTCTTATAACAGGGGCAAGTTCAGGTTTAGGGCGCGGCATGGCAATTGAGTTTGCTAAACAGCATCATAACCTTGCACTATGCGCCAGACGTATGGACCGCCTTGAAACATTAAAACAAGAATTACTCGTCATTAATCCTAATATCAAGGTGATAATTAAGTCACTTGATGTAAATGATCACCCACAAGTTTTTGAGGTATTTAATCAATTTAAGCAAGAGTTTGGACAGCTGGACCGAGTCATTGTAAACGCAGGCATGGGTAAAGGCGCATCTATAGGCACTGGCTTTTTTGCTGCTAATTTGCAGACTGCGCAAACTAACTTTATTGCCGCTATCGCCCAATGTGAAGCGGCGATGACAATTTTTCGAGAACAAAATAGTGGGCATCTAGTGACTATTTCGTCTATCAGTGCTGTTCGTGGATCTAGACGTGCAATGACTGTTTATGCTGCCACAAAAGCCGCCGTGACTTCATTGTCTGAAGGTATCCGCATCGATGTACTGAACACACCGATTAAGGTTACTTGTGTACATCCAGGATTTATTCGCAGTGAAATTAACCAAAAGGTAAAAACGGTACCGTTTATTGTTGATACTGAAACGGGCTGTAAAGCCATGGTGAAGGCTATTCAGAAAGAAAAAGCCAATGCATTTGTCCCTAGTTATCCTTGGGCCATTTTACACTGGGTATTACGTATTGCTCCGCTGAGCATGCTCCGCAACATGAGTTAAGTAAATCATAGTCACATAGCAACACAAGCACCTAGCGACGAGAGTAACTTAATCACTCATGATTAACTCATCATGGCCGAGTTTTATTTACCCAAAGATAAATAGCTCAGTTGGGGATAAAAGTGATTATCAAATCATTTTTTGTCTGGCTAACCTTATTAAATTAACCTGTAATGGACTCACATGACTCTGCTTGTAATACGAGAATCCGCTTTTATTAGCCAAAAAGGGTAAATCTGATACCAATAAGGACAAGTATGGTTACTTGGCCTTATTTGTCCGATGTATCAAGCCAAGCAGGGTTAGCCATCTTACACGCTTAAACTGTATAAGATTGTGGCAAAACATAACCATAAATTGATTCATTATAGATTGGATATGAACCACATTACTTTTCCATTAACCGATAATGCAATATCTTAATACATTTATTATTAATCACTTATACAGTCAACGCTAACTATTCAACATCTAACATAGGCCACAAAACAATACAGTCTTCTAAGTATTTCACTTTCGTTTCGTTAACTGTTTTCCCTTGTACCGAAATCCCCGCCGCATGCATGGCATCTTTATTTCCTGTCAGTAACGGATGCCAACTCGGTAATCCTTTGCCAGCATATACGCGCCGATAAGCACAACTATCAGGCAACCAAGTCAACTCAGCGATATTAACGGGTGTAATTGCTGTACATTCAGGTACATAGGTGAAGCGTTCAGGATAACGACGACAACCACAACTGCTGTCATCCAGTAGATGGCATGCAGCATTAGTATAATAAAGCTCGTCAGTTTCATCGTCGATGATTTTATTTAAACAACACTTACCGCAGCCGTCACACAGCGATTCCCATTGTTCGGTGGTCATGTCTTCTAAGGGGGTGGTAGTCCAAAACTGAGTCATCATTGGTTATTTAATGTAGCTTTTATCGAAATTTGCCTGCATTTTACACCCAATGGGCCGCAATTTACTGCTTAATTTTTTCAGACAAATAAGTTATCGCCAAAGTATCATGCAAAGTCGGGTTAAATTGATGTAATAAAAGGAAGTTATCGTAGACTAAATAAAAACGCCCTTTCGATCCATCAGGTGCAATTAAGGACACCTTCATGTCACTGCGTTGCGGTAAGTCTGCGCCATTAAAACGCCTAATACCATAAGCCTGCCACTGAACAAATGTGTGATTGACTCTTAAACCAAGCAAACCAGGATCGAGTGCCATAGTGGGTTTCACCTGCCTTCCCCATGTAGAACCGGACTGCCAATCTTGTTGATGCAACATATTCGCCAGCGATGAAAAAGCATCATCCATACTGTTCCAAACATCAATCCTGCCGTCTTTATCAGCATCAATAGCATACTTTAGCAACTGGCTCGGCATCATTTGCATCTGCCCCATCGCCCCAGATGAAGAACTCAGCAATGCATCTTCACTGATATTTTTTTGCTCAATTAACTTAAGTGCAGCAATAAATTCAGCAATATAAAATGCTTCTTCATCGCCTTTGTAGGCAAGTGAGGCTAAAACTGATAATCCAGGGAAACGCCCTGGCTGCTCACCAAAACGAGAATTCATCCCCCATAATGCCATCAAAAAACGCGACTGCACTTGATACGTGTTACTCAACTGCTCGAGTTTAGATTCATGCTGCAATAACATTGCTCTTGCAGTACTGACGGTGATTTCGGGTACAGCTTGTGGGATGAAGTCTTCTAATGTCTTAGGTTGAACGACTGAGGGGTTGAGATTGGCTTTCTTAAATATCTTAATCGTTGCAATATTGCGTTCTGCTATAGCTTGGTTAACGCCCGCAGCGATTGCTTTTTGTTGTAGCAATAATAGGTAGTCATCAAAATTGTGATGGCTGTCTTCAGCCATCACAACATGAGAGCAAAAGAAGTAAAAAAAAACGCTTAGAATGATTCTGGGGATCATATTCGTGTTGATTACTCCTTTAAGATTATGCTTATTTCTTAAGCGCTAATTCTTGTTTATGCTGTTCGAGTAAATTAACCGGCGGTGGTGGTATTTGTAAGTAATAACCCTGTTCAACTAATGCAGACTTCACTTTATTAATATCTGCGATGCCCAAGTGATCTCGTTTAGATAGTGGGACAATCATGATTAATGACGGAGTACCAAACATTGCCATTAAAGGCTCAGGAACGTCATCAAATACATCACGTTTTTTGACAAAAAGGTAAGTATCCGCTCTTCGACCGCTTTTATATACTGCACATATCATTTTAGTGTAAATTTCCAAAGGTTCAAACTTGATAGTCAACTAAGCACACTATAACATGGTGACACAAAAAATAATTGTAAATCAGTTTATCGCTGAAGTATGGAGAATCACGCCGGGATGGCTAAACAAAATCTCGAATTAAAGGCTACGTCTTTTACATTATCAGTGCTGCATATTAATCATCACGATCTCGATATTATTGCTGCTGAATTAGACAACAAGCTGGCACAAGCGCCGCAGTTTTTTTTGGGCGCACCATTGGTATTAAATTTATCAGCCATTCAGCATATCCAAATTGATTTTAATGCCCTAAAACAATTATTGATTGACCGTAACCTTATTATTGTCGGCATTACCGACGCCACCCCAGAGCAAATTGAACAAGCAAAACACATGGGGATTGCAGTGGTAAAGTCTGGCAAACAAGCCCGTAAAGCAGAACTTCCCGAACGAGCAACTAAAATTGTTAAGCAAAATGTGCGTTCTGGACAACAAATATACGCACAAAACGCTGATTTAATCATTTTTGGTGCAGTTGGTAATGGCGCTGAAGTCATTGCTGATGGTAGCATTCATATATATGGTGCTCTTCGTGGTAAAGCCATGGCGGGTGCCGCGGGAGATAATCAAAGTGTGATTATCGCTAACTCGTTAGAAGCAGAATTAGTATCGATTGCTGGACAGTATTGGTTGACTGAACACTTGCAACAATACGACTTAAGCCAAAGAGGTTGTATTCGCCTTGAGGGCGCATCCCTTACTGTTGAAACATTGCCCCAATAATCGGCAAACACAAGGATATAAATATAAATGGCGCAAATTATTGTTGTCACATCAGGTAAAGGTGGTGTGGGAAAAACAACATCCAGTGCAGCAATTGCCACCGGATTGGCTTTAAAAGGACACAAAACAGTCGTTATCGACTTTGACATTGGTTTACGCAATCTTGATCTGATTATGGGTTGTGAGCGCAGGGTCGTATACGATTTTGTTAATGTCATCAATGGTGAAGCCAATTTGAATCAAGCATTAATTAAAGATAAACGCTGCGACAAATTATTTATCTTACCCGCTTCTCAAACACGGGATAAAGACGCGCTGACCAAAGAAGGCGTCGGCCGAGTCCTTGAAAATTTAGCCAAAGATTTCGACTTTATTGTGTGTGATTCACCAGCGGGTATTGAACAAGGTGCAATGATGGCACTTTACTTTGCCGATATTGCCATTGTCACCACCAATCCAGAAGTAAGCTCAGTACGTGATTCAGACCGTATTTTGGGCATGCTGCAGAGTCGCTCGCGTCGAGCTGAATTGACTTTGGAACCTATCAAAGAATATTTACTATTAACTCGCTACTCGCCGGCCAGAGTTAAAACAGGTGAAATGCTCAGTGTTGAAG
The DNA here is from genome assembly GCF_014164185.1 of Shewanella sp. SG44-6. Taxonomy (NCBI): domain Bacteria; kingdom Pseudomonadati; phylum Pseudomonadota; class Gammaproteobacteria; order Alteromonadales; family Shewanellaceae; genus Shewanella; species Shewanella sp. SG44-6. The sequence continues at coordinate 29,083 of NZ_JACJER010000012.1, forward strand.
ATGTGCAGGATATTCTTGCTATTGAATTGCTGGGGGTTATCCCTGAATCTCAGTCGGTATTGAAGGCGTCAAACTCAGGTGTACCTGTGATTATTGACCAAGAAAGCGATGCAGGCTTGGCTTACGGCGATACCGTTGCGCGTTTATTAGGCGACGATATACCAATTCGATTTATTACAGAAGAAAAAAAGGGATTCCTTAAAAGGATATTTGGGAGCTAATTATGTCGATACTTGATTATTTTAGAAGCAGTAAAAAGCCCAATACCGCGTCATTGGCAAAAGAGCGATTACAAATTATTGTGGCTCATCAGCGTGGAGAACGTGGTGCACCGGATTACTTCCCAAAGATGAAACAAGAAATCATCGAAGTGATCCGTAAATATGTGCAAATATCAGATGACCAAGTCTCTGTGCAGTTAGACCAAAATGATGACAACTTATCTGTACTAGAACTTAACGTCACCTTACCGGACACTAAGTAACGCTCATCTTTTTAGATTGACTGACTTAATATAACAAAAAGGATACTGGCATTGCTGCCGGTATCCTTTTTCGTTTAATGACGCTATTGAATTAATTAAACTTAACTTGCGCAAGTAAATCACCGACCAATTGGCCGCGCCACCCCACAAAGAGTAATGGTGTTGGTGTTTGTTTATTGTGATACAACCAGAGCAAAAACTCGTGAATATGGCGCTTCGAACCAACAAATTCTAATGCGACGTTTTCACGCTCACATAGCTCAGTTAATATCGTTTTAACTTCTTTGAAAGCCGATTTATAACCAGACTTTAGTGCCACAACATCTACCTCTTCAGGTAGATCTGTTAAATCTGCAGTCGCCATTACCGCTAATAAATCTTTACCGTGTATGCGTTTTTCTTGATCAGTTAAATCATTTAAACTGTTGAGCTCAGACAATGTTGTGGGCTGCTTTTTGGCCAATGCAATTAATGCATGGTCCTTGACCACAAAGCCAAGCGCAAGATTACGGCTCACCGCTTTAGTCAATCGCCACTTAGCCAATACCTTTAAGTAGGCTAACTGCTGACTTGATAACTGAAAGGCATTTTTAACTTTAAGGTAAACACTGTCACCTTCTGGCAGTGACAAACGTCCCTCGGTCATACGCTGACCTTCTTCAAACAGCCATTCGAGACGATTTTCTGCTACAAGCTTCTGTTGTAACTGAGGATATAATTTATACAAATAAAATACATCATTAGCAGCATACTGCAATTGTGAATCAGACAATGGACGATTCATCCAATCGGTTCGTGATTCACCCTTATCAATTTCAACTTGCAAGCATGCATCTACAAGTTTGGCATAACCTAAACCATGACCTAGGCCCGCAAAACTAGCCGCAATTTGGCTGTCAAATAATGGGCTAGGTTGGCATTCGCCATAATGAGCAAATACCTCAAGATCTTCGCTACATGAATGCACTAACTTAACAATATTTGGGTCAGTTAATAGCTGCCAAAATGGGCTTAAGTCTTTAATCGCAACCGGATCAATTAATGCTAGGGTTTTACCATCATAAGCTTGGATGAGGCCTAATTTAGCATAATAGGTTCGAGTACGGACAAACTCAGTATCAAGCACCAATAAGGCGCTGTGTTGGTATTGTTCAACTAATGACAACAAACTGGCATCATCGCTGATATATTCAAACGTTAACAAAATAGGCTCCGCTAAAAAGGGATGTGAGTAATGGTCATAAACTGAGAATTGCCAAGTATAAAAAAGCCGGCTCAGTTGCCGGCTATCATTTTATGCTTTGTTAACTTCATCTCGAAGTTGTCGGCGTAAAATTTTACCCACATTGGTTTTCGGTAATTCGTCCCTAAATTCTACCAGTTTAGGAATTTTATATCCCGTTAAATGATGACGACAATGCTTAATCAACTCTTCTTCTGTAAGTGACTTGTCTTTTGCGACCACAAAAATCTTCACTAATTCACCGCTGGCATCATTAGGAACGCCAACCGCAGCGACTTCAATAACCTTGGGATGTAACGCGACAACCTCTTCCACTTCATTTGGGAACACGTTAAAACCAGACACTAAAATCATGTCTTTTTTGCGATCGACAATGAAAAAGAAACCTTTTTCATCCATATAGCCAATATCGCCAGTCGCTAACCAACCATCTTTATCAATCACAGTGGCAGTTTCTTCCGGACGTTGCCAATATCCCTGCATGACTTGCGGACCTTTAGCAAATAACTCGCCGGTTTCACCCTGAGCTAATACTCTTGAATCTTCATCTCTAATTTGAATCGTGGTCGATGGTGCAGGAAAACCAATAGAACCATTATACCCACTGAGGTTATATGGGCAGCATGTAACTAATGGTGAAGCTTCAGTTAAACCATAACCTTCGAGTAAGCGTGTCTTAGTAAGGTTTTGCCATTTATCCGCGACCGCACGCTGAACCGCCATACCACCGCCAATAGACAATTTTAAACCAGAAAAATCAAGTTGAGTAAATTCTTCATTATTAACCAAAGCATTGAATAAGGTATTAACACCGGTTAAGACAGTAAACGGGTACTTTTTCATCTCAGCAACAAAAGCAGGAATGTCACGAGGATTGGTGATCAATAAATTTTTGCTACCTTTATGTAAAAACAGTAAACAATTCACTGTTAGGGCAAAAATATGGTACAGAGGCAATGCTGTCACGACAAACTCTGCACCATCATCAAGGGCTGGAGAATAAGCACCACTGGCCTGCAAAACGTTACTGACCACGTTTTTATGGCTTAACATAGCACCTTTAGAGACCCCAGTCGTGCCACCGGTATACTGTAAAAAAGCCAAATCCTCGCCACCAATATCGGCCTTAATGTACTGTAGGCGTCGACCTTTAGAGAGCGAATCACGAAACGATAATGCATGTGGTAAATGGTATTTTGGTACCAATCTTTTGATGTATTTAACCACAAAATTAACTAGCGTGCGTTTCGGAGCACTGAGTTGATCGCCAAGATTGGTAATAATCACCGACTCAATCGGTGTTTGATCCACAATCTCTTCTAAGGTGTTAGCAAAGTTTGACACCACGACGATAGCTTTAGAGCCAGAATCAACCAATTGATGCTTTAATTCCCGTGGGGTATAAAGTGGATTGACATTAACCACCACCATACCAGCACGCAAAATACCAAACAGAGCAATAGGATATTGCAGTAAATTTGGCATCATAAGGGCGACACGGTCGCCTTTTTTTAAATGTAATTCATTTTGTAAGTAGGCTGCAAATGCTCGACTTCGTTCTTCGAGTTTTCGGTACGTAATGGTCGCGCCCATATTAATAAACGCAGGCTGATCAGCATATTTTGCTACTGAATCTTCAAACATATCGACTAAAGAACTGAATTGAGATGGGTCGATTTCGGCCGGAACATGTTCAGGTAAGTTATTAATCCAAGGCTGGTCCACAGGTGTCTCCTAATAATACCCACTGTGCTAAGACGTGCATTCCCCGTCAGTGGTAAAATATTTTATTGCCCACGTATCATTAATATTGTTATCGCAGGCTTTATTATGATGCTCGTAGTGACCTAAATCATACAAGTGTTTTAATTTTCGACTATAGTCACATAAATAAAACAAAAATAACAGCGATTTCAGCCAGTGCTACTGCCTATTTAGAATAAATGCTCCAATCGATTCAGCGACGGTATAAGCATTACCCATATGGAGGTGATGATCTCCACTTAACTGAATGATTTCAATATTAGAAAACCATTTATTAGCCTGTTCTGTTGAGGCGGTTAGGTGTTTGTATCCATCCTGACCAACCATGAGTAAAGTAGACGTATTACTAGTGCTCATCAGTGCATCAACCTGCTCAAAACTAAATCGATTAAGTGAGTCTAATTTTAATCTAGGGTCACTTCGCCAATGATACTGCCCATCTGTTATTGCCATATTTCGCTTAGTAATAAGCTCACACCATGGAATGGCTAATCCGGTCAGTTTATGGCGGGCTTGTACCGCCAAATCCATAGAAGAATAAGTCGAAGAGTCTCTGGTTACTTGGCGATTAAAACGTTGTTGTTGCAGCAAACCTTTACGCAGGCGATCTTTGGCTTTAGAAGCAGACTCAGATAAAGGGGCAAGCGCTTCAATTAATATGAGTTTATGAATATTTTCAGCAAGACAGGCATTATAAGCCGACGCAATTATGCCGCCAAGAGAATGCCCCAATAAAATAATAGGACCTGTATCTTGTGAAAGTGTATGGATGACGGCTTGCAGGTCATAAATATAATCAACCCAATGTAATGGATAACGACCCGGGCGATGATCTGATAATCCATGCCCAGGCCAATCAATACATAATAGTTGAAATTTATCGAATAATTTTTGCTGTGCAAAGGCATGCGCTAGCGGAACAAAACTGTCAGCGTTATCAAGCCAGCCATGTAAAGCTAATATTACTGGCTTGTCAGCATGACCATAACGTTTTGCAGCAAGCGTAATATGAGCCAACGGCAATTGAATTTCTTCTACGTTAACATTCAACATTGTTGACTCACTTTGCAAAAATTATTGAGCTGCTGTTTTGGTAAACTTAAGTGTCATGCGATCACTTTCACCAATATCAAGGTACTTTTGCTTATCTTGATCGCCCTTGGCCAAACTTGGGGGTAATGTCCACACACCTTTGTCGTAATCCTTTGTATCTTTAGGATTAGCGTTTATTTCAGAGCTAGCCGCTAATTTAAAACCATATTTATTAGCAAGTTCAACCATCTGGTTTTGTTCCATATAACCACTTTCAGCAGCCATATCGACATTGGCTCGGTGTTCAACAACGCCGAGTGTACCACCAACCTTTAATACATCATGGGCGGCTTTAAACACACCTTCTAACTCGCCTTTCATGGCCCAGTTGTGCAAATTACGGAACGTTAATACATAATCTGCCGAGTTATCTTTACCTAATGACAATTTAGCCGGTGGATCGAGAGTAACAAACTGAACATTGCCCACACTGGCTTTATTTTCACTGACCCATTGCTCAAACTTCATCCCCGCAGATTTATAATACGCTGTTTGGCGATTATCTTCAGTGGGTTTTGTTTCGAAATTGGCGGCAACATATTGGCCATCAGCGGCTACATAAGGCGCAAGAATTTCAGCATACCACCCCCCACCAGGCCATAACTCAATCACAGTCTGATCGGGTTTTACACCAAAAAATGCTAATGTTTCTGCTGGATGACGATATTGATCGCGCAGTTTATTTTTAGTCGACCGAAACTCACTGGCCACAGCTTTGGCGAGCGCAGCATTGACCTGCGGCGCAGTAACGGATTTCTCGTCAACACTATCCGCAGCGTATATTACCGTTGACATACCTAAACTTGATAAGCCAATTAAGGCCCCTAACATCATGTTACGTTTCATTTTGACACTCCCTTTTTTCGATCAACTTTACGCCAACAGAGCCATAACATAAACCCACTGAATGCAAGCCATGTCATCACCCATAACCATGCGGGTAGCCAAGTCATTTTAGCTAACATCACCGCATCGCCTTGACCACTTAACCCCAATAACACCATAGGACTAGCCATGGCATTAAGGATAATCATTAGGCCTAATATACGCAGTAAGGTGTTTAGCAGACTACTATTTTTTAATTTAAGTGGTAACAAAAAAAGTATTATTAATACGCTAAGAATAATGATCGTTAATACATCACGCGCCCAAAAAAGTAATGACGCAGCCACAGTGAGGGCTAACAAGGTTAAGGTAAATCTAATCGTTTGCTTTTGAGTTGCCATCAGAAATATTGAGTATCCCCATAGCGCCGCACCAAAATAACCAGCGTAGGCAATAAGTATACTGCTACCACCTTGACTAAAACAAAAGCCCGCGCCATTTGGAAATAATTGAATATGACTCACAGAGCCACCAGTCAATAACGTTGCGATACCATGAGATAACTCGTGAAAGTAGCTTTCAAACCATTTAAAAGGGATAGAGATATAAGGAAATCGAGTCAGTAGGAAAGCTAGCAGTAATTCAATCATAAAACGCCTGCGACTGGGTGTTGCAGACAACGGAACATTAGGCATATAAATCAATACCAACCATTTGTTGAATTTCATCTCTTTTAGCAGAATGCTGTGTTGATAAATATTGCGCGATAGCCCCCCGTTGACTGTAAGTATCACGGTCATATTCAACCCGAGCTTGCTGTTTAGCCGACAAAGTTGAATCATCAACTATGGCCATATTGCGCGCTTCAATGCCTTGAATTTGTTGCTCGGAAGCAGAGACATTAACAACAATAGGCTCAATGGCCGCCGTAATAGGCCGATTACCAGCAACAGCTTGACTCAGGGTTATTGGACCTGATTGATTATTTGCCATTGATAATGCAGCATTTATCGCCATTAACGACACCATTTACCTATACTTGTATCTTATACTCTATGTCAAATTACCTTTAATGGCTATTCTCGACCAGGAAGTTTTTTCCATGTAACGGTATCTCGAAGGTACACTGGTGCCAGTTCATCAACACTGGTCTGTAATCCATGTTGGTACCCGTGCTGCGCCAGAATTAACATGGCTTTCGCATCTGGATAAGTCGCTTCTGCACATGGTGTCATGTTTGGCGCAATATTGAGTAACTCTGGATAAGCTTCAAAACCGGTACCGCATACACTAATACTTTGCTGGGTATCGAGTATTAATTCAATTACCTCTGGTACGCTAACGTGTTCTTCACCCACTAATGTCGCTATGCCGTCTTTGGCAATGTATTGGCCCCAATAGACTTCGTTCATGCGGGCATCAATACAACATAGAACTTGGCAGGCATTGTGTTGTGATATTGCTAACTGAGCCATTGCGGCTAACGTTGAAATACCAATAACGGGTAAATCAAGGCCTAACGCTAAACCTTGCGTCATACTGGTACAAATACGAATACCGGTAAAACTACCAGGGCCACGGCCATAGGCAATCATGTCCACATCGGCCAATGTCACTTGGGCTTGGGCCAATACATCATCAACCATAGGCAATAAACGTTGGCTGTGTTCACGAGGAGCATCGGCAATAAGTGCAAACACCTTACCATTGGTGGTTAACGCAGCAGAGCAAGTTTCGGTGCAAGTATCAAGAGCGAGGATGGTTAACGGCTTTGGCATTATGATGGGTTACCCAGTAAAAAAGCATCAAATTAGACTTAATATGATAACTGATGCGCACCGTTTTAAAAAGCTTAAGGAATTTGTTTTAAAAATTGCAATGCACGGTCTAAGTCACGTGTACGCTGCATTGGCGGCAGAGAATTAATAAAAGCTTGCCCGTAAGCCCGATTAACAATGCGGTTATCGCACAAGATAAGTACTCCGCGATCTTTTTCATCGCGAATAAGCCGCCCGACGCCCTGCTTTAAACTAATGACTGCTTGCGGCAAAGAAATATGACTAAAGGGGTCAAGTCCCTGACGCTCGGCATTGGCGGCACGGGCTTTGTATAAGGCATCATCTGGTGACACAAACGGCAGCTTATCAATAATCACGCAGCTTAATAATTTACCTCGAACATCGACCCCTTCCCAAAAGCTGCTGGTACCGAGCAAAACGGCATTACCTAACTGTCTAAATTTATTTAACAAACTTTGTTTACTCGCTTGGCCTTGTACCAATAAAGGATAAGCCACTTTACCTTGCAATGCCGATGCAACTTGCTCGAGCATTTGATGGCTAGTAAACAAGATAAACGTGCGGCCTTGCGCAGCATTGATTGCTTGAACACATACATCAACCAGTTGTTTAACCGTATGCTGCGACTGCCCCACTTTACCTAAATGACGTGGCACACAAAATACTGCCTGATTAGGATAATCAAACGGGCTATCTAAAATAATTTGTTGTGCCGATGATAATCCTAGCTCAGTCGCAAAATGAGCCAGGCTGCGGTTCACCTGCAAGGTTGCCGAGGTAAAAATCCACCGAGTATTGGCATCAAATAATTGTTGGCATTGTTTAGCGACATTGATAGGACTAAGTCTTAACATGATAAAACGCGGACCTAGTTCAACACTGTAAGCTGCTTGAATATCTTTACATTCAAAATAATCTTGCAGCTTTTGAGACAATTCATACAATTGCTCGAACGCTAAATCGAGTTGATCATCGCGACCAAGATGATGGCGCATAGAATTGGCCAGATCAGTCAACGCTTGCTGTAATGCCCACGACACTGTCGCTAAGTGTTTATTGGCAAGTACTTTTCGCCAATCAGATACTTGACTGTCGTACATGGCATTATGCCAATCACTTAACGCTAACAAACCACGTTGCGACAATTGCTCTAGTTGAATGCTGTCGCGGATCACCTCTTTGTGAATTTTGATGATGCCATTTAATAACAGATCAATTTCGCGGCTGGATATATGACTACCAAAATAGTTGATGCAAATATCCGGCACCAAATGGGCTTCATCAAAAATGACCACATCAGGATCTGGCAGTAACTCGGCAAATCCGGTGTCTTTGAGTAATCGGTCGGCAAAAAATAAATGATGATTGACCACCACCACTTTGGCCTCCATCGCCCTAATCCGCGCTTTACGGGTAAAGCACACGTCATAATGGTCACATTTTTTACCCGTACAGGTTTCTTTGGTGCTAACAACACTAGGAATAACGTTAGAATGCTCTGCCACCGAGGTTAAATTGCCTATGTCACCATCTTTGCTTAAATGTGCCCATTGGTTAATCTTAAGCAAATCATCAATATAATATTCGCTTAATTGGCTGGCCATTTGCATCTGTTTTTCAAGGCGTAAATGGCATAAGTAATTATTACGCCCCTTAAGTAATGCAACAGGCACATGGATATCGAGCATGGTTAACAATGCTGGTAAATCTTTGAGGAATAACTGTTCTTGTAGATTTTTACTGCCAGTACTCACCACCACTTGTTTGCCACTGAGCAAGGCTGGAATTAAATACGCGAAGGTTTTTCCTACGCCTGTGCCCGCTTCTAAAATGAGATTATGCTTTTTAGCAATAGCATCGCTTACCGCAACAGCCATATCAGTTTGAGTTTGGCGATTATGATAATTGTGTACATGTTTGGCTAACGCACCACGCTCGCTAAACTCATGGATTACAGATTGGGTCAATGTAGAGCTCAAAGCATCCTCAAATTATCGCGCTAATGCTGATGTAGTGTGATTTGGGCTATTATGCTTATAACGGCATCATGTTCCAACTGTTTATCACCAAAAGTTGTAAAGGCAGTTGTATAAACAATATCGATGATTTGACTAAATTTAGACCAGAAACAAAAATGCTGGCCACCAGCGTGACTCAGCATTTCTTGACTCGTATAAAATATAATCAAAAGTTTATTTTTTAGTAATTCAGAGAACTGGTTTTGAATGTGGTGTTCAGGGGTGAATTCAAATACTACTTTTTCATTGGTAACCTTGCGTTTAACACTTATGCTCGTGACTTTTTTTGCCGATTTTGACCGAATAAGTCAAATGACAATATATCAGGCATCACAAAATCATCCGTAAAACATATCTTCTATATCCACGTTGCCACTTGCTCCTTGGTGGGTTTACTGCCTTTGTGGACTACTTTTTCATCAATCACCACTGCTGGTGTACTCATCACCTCATAAGCCATAATTTGTGCCATATCGGTGACTTTTTCGATTGTTATCGTGACCCCTTTTTCATCCGCAACCGCTTGAACAAGTTCCGCAGTTTCAAGGCATTTTTTACAACCAGAACCTAAGACTTTAATGATTTTCATTTTTTACTCCTTGCGACTAGCCTAATTAATTAGCAGACAATAGAAACGGTGCAACCCCATTAAATATCCACCCCACTAAGGTGAATGCAACCAACAGTAAACAAAATAGGATGACGAGCAATCGCCATTGCATGACTTGCTTTAGCAAAATAAACTCAGGAAAACTGGCAGCCACCGTGCTCATACAAAATGCCAATGTAGTACCAATTGGCAAACCATTAACAATCAGGCTTTCCATGACCGGAATAACTCCGGTCGCATTCGAATATAGCGGAATACCGAGTAACACAGCAGCAGGAACAGACCACCATTGTCCGTCACCCAAATGCGCGGCAATCCAACCGTCTGGGACAAAGCCGTGTAATGCGGCGCCCAAGCCCACACCAATAATGACCCATTTCCACACTCGGCCAAATATATCTAGCATCTCAGTTTTGGCAAATTGATGCCTTTGCCTTAACGACATGGCTTGCACATTGGCACTATCATCAACTGTATTGCCAGCCTTCTGCTGACCACGTTTTAACGCTTCTGCTGCAAATGATTGTAACCAACGCTCAGCCTTAATGCTGTCAAGAAACAAGCCGCCCAGCATACCGACACTCATGCCAACGGCGATATATAACAAGGTAAACTTAAGCCCTAAGAGGCTCATTAACAGCAATATCGCCACTTCGTTGATTAAGGGTGAGGTAATCAAAAAGCTCATGGTGATCCCCAATGGGATCCCCGCAGAGGTAAAGCCTAAAAATACCGGAATACTCGAGCAAGAACAAAATGGCGTTACCACACCAAAACCCGATCCCATTAGGTAACCTAGCCCTCTGTGCTTGCCGGCTAAATAATCTCTGACTCGCTCAACATTTAACGATGCTCGCATTAAAGCAATGAGATAAATCATCACCAATAACAAAGCAAAAATTTTAGTCACATCTTCAGCAAAAAAATGCAGGGCATCGCCGAGTTTTGTCTCTGGAGACAATCCCAATACACTGTAAACAAGCCAAGAGGCAAAATCTGAAAAGACCTGAAACATAAGTCGGTAACCCCAAATTTACTTGGTATTAGGATAACGGCTTTTACTCAGGCGATATAAGCGCTAGATCTCGCTTTTGCGGATAGTAGAAATAAACTTAAACAAGCTAGTACGGGAAATGTTGAAATGGAAAATCTTAATTCAATCAATGAATGATATGCAACATCATCTTATAAGGTGTGCTAACAGATAAAAAGCAGCAGACACAATCAATTAGTGTAAGCTAGCACTATGCTTTCTTTCATTTAATCGCAATGCCCAGTTTCCCTTATGTTGCTGCTCACAGGCGGTTTCTGTATCGAAGCTAACATGTTGATTAATATTTTTAAACTCAATGCCATCTTTAGCTAAAGTACACTTAATTAAGTCTAATAATGCGGCTTTATCACCATTTTGGCTACATTGTCTTAGTTGTGTTTCAGTATCAAATATACACACTATCTGAAGGCTCTTAGGATACAAATCATAGTCAACAATATGGGTAATCCACGCAAAACCAGGATAGGCATTTAATGCATGTTCGCATACGGCCGTTAACCCTAGCCTTATTTGATTGTCTCTTTTTTTGTCATTTTTACGCATTAATACTCGCTTGGGGCCACATAGTCTAGATACTAATGATTAATTCAATATAAAAGTTAGTCAGTTAACAGTCATTCTATCATATCTGTGGCGGAACAATTTATTGCAATATTAACAGCATCATAATAACGTAACCTAAATGAGAGTGAATCGAGCAAACACAGTAAGCTTAAGGAAAAGCAGTAATGAAATGGTTAATCGTGGTGGTAATAAGTTGGTGTATCGGGTTTATCAGTTATCCACTGATCTGGCCGAGCGACGTCATAGACACAACTAAAACCCCAGAGGAGTTGACTCAAACTCAACAAACCAACACGCTAAATTCGCTATCGGCAGACAAACTAGCTTTGCATTCAGTAAATTATCCTTCGCAAAACTCTCTAGACCGCGATGCCTTTAAGGCGTCATTAAACAGCGATGAAACACCTTACATGTCGATTTTTCGTATCATGCAATTGGCTGAACAAGATCCCCTTGAAGCATTGCTCGTTGCCCAAGAAACGCAACACGAAGACTTATACGGTTTAATTTTAGAAATCGCTGGAAAAATGCAATTTTCGAACGTGATCTCATGGTTAGAACACCAAAAATCCACTGAGCTATACGAATCATTACTCGACAGTTATTTGCGCGGTCTAGCGACCGTTAATCCACAGCAGGCGTTAAACGAGATTGATTTATTAGCAGTAGAGCCGATGAAGTCATCGATAATGATGTCGATTGTCGATTCATGGGCAAGCTCAGATGCAATAGGGGCATTTGAATGGTTAAAGTTACAACCTGAAACGCAATCGACCTTAAAAATGTACTTAAATACTATGTATTATTACATTGAACAATCACCTAATGAGGCTGCAAATCTTATTGCATCGTTACCATTGAATGAGTCGACAAATTATCTGATTACCTCGATGGTATATCAGCTAGTTGAAAAGAATATTCAAGAAGCTGTTGATTGGTTGGATGGCATTGCCGTTGAACAACGCGCCAGTGGCGTTTTCATTATTTCACGCAAAATGGCAGAAACCGATCCAGAGGCCGCGTTGATTTTTTTAAATAATCAAAAACAAAGCTACAATTTAAACCAAGACTATTTCAATAGCGCCCTAGCAGAAATCGCCAGTGTTGAACCTAACATGATGTTAGCCAGACTTGATAACTACGAGGCTAGAGTGCAACGCGATATTATTATTAACGCTAGCTATGCCCTGGTAGAATATTCTGAAAACGATTTTTTACAATTGATTAATCCATTGTCTGATAACAACAAAGATATTGCATTAAATCAACGTTCAGCTCAGCTGAATCAAACAGATCCTCAGCAAGCGTTTAATGTAGCCGAACTCATTAATGACCCCGCAACAAGACTAGAATCGATTATAAATACTATTACTGTGTGGAGTGGATTTGATAAGCGATCGGCGCTGGCTGCCATTGATAACTCAAGCCAACTAACGGCCAGTCAAAAAGGTGAAATCAGCACTCAAATACAATTACAGCTGACATCGTCAAATATTATTTATCCATAAATGCCCATTATGAGATTGCCTCAATGACTTGCTGAGTGACTCTATGTGATAATTTAACAATATCAGTATGCTGTTATCAATTCATGATAAACAAAACAGATTAAACACTAGGTGTGCTGAGAGAGGATGCGGGTTAGATGCGGTTTTTTTGCTTAAAAAGGGTATGATTCAAACTGACGATATAGGCTAAGTAACCAGCAGAGTTAGCACTATATCAACTGACATTGACTCTATTTCCACCCGCATTTTTAGCACTGTACATAGCCTTATCTGCATATTGAATCAATTGCTGTTCATCATCACCATCATCAGGATAACGTGCCATACCAATACTAGGGGATAGCTGCAGAACGAGATCATCAAACCGATAAGGTTTATCGAGTTCAGAACGAATGTTTTCAGCAATAACAAGCACTTTTTCTAGGGAATTAATACAGTTTAGTACAACTAAAAACTCATCGCCGCCAAAGCGCCCAACCGTATCAGATTTACGAACACAATGGCGTAAACGTTGAGCTATACTCTTTAACAGTTTGTCACCAACCAAATGGCCATAACTGTCATTGATATGCTTAAATCCATCAATATCAATAAACAGTAATGATAAAGATGCTCCCTCACGACGCGCTAACCCTAATGACGTTTGCAAGCGTTCAAATAACAATGCTCTATTGGGCAATTCTGTTAATGGATCATGTCCTGCAATGTAATGAAGTTGTTGTTCCATTTTTTTGCGATCAGTGATGTCGTGAGCAATCGCAATCCTAAACTGATGATCTTCTGACCACCTTGCAGACCACAGAATATCAACTATGTTGCCATCTTTGCGGACCCAACGATTTTCAAAACGCCGCTGATGCACTCCGCTCATTAGTGTTTCAACAACTTTAAGTGTTTTTAGTCCATCATCAGGATAAACAAAATCAATCATTGGTTTATTGATGACTTCAGCTGGTGCATAACCAAATATATCTTCAAACGCTGCACTCACAAATACAAAACAACCACTTTTATCCACTACACAAACAGCATCAAGCATTAAATCCATAACTTCCCTAAGCGCAGCTAGGTCAATGGTCTTCATACAATGCATACCCCGAGAACGTTGTTTTATCACTAATAAAGCAATATATAATATTATGAGCTTAGTTAAATATACTCAATGACTTTAATGAACATCCTTTAATGACATCCATTAAAGAAGTGTAAGGTCTGAAGCCATATTAGCAACAAAGTATAGTGTATCGATTCAATAAAAAACAAATAAACCATTAACAATATTCACTTTTCACTCCAATTTCGACCTATTTTATCATCAGCTTATGACCTTTCCGATGTATTGAATGAGTAAAATTAATACAACATAGTATTTACTATCATTAGATAATCAACGACTCAATGGTTACAAAAAAAGTTAACTCACAGATAACACCATTCTGTAAATTTTGCTGACTGCTGTCCTAACGGTGAACCAATAAACTCATATCGCTTTATTAATAACCAATAAATATCTTGTTATTGGCTTATTTAGGTAACTTGACATTAAACTTATAACTTATGCAAAAATTTTGACCTGTAAATCGCATTTTATGTTTATCGACTATTGCAAACTGTTATAAATACGGTTAAGTTTAATCGTATAGTTTTTAGCGAATAATTAATGTAAACGTAATGGTTAATAGATAGTCAACAACAACCATTACAACAAACATACTTAAAGAGTAATTAATATGAACATCCAAGTGACTACATTCCACCATCATCACCATATGCGGTAGCCTTCGGATGCTTACTGCCGAAGGATGTTATCCTTCTGGTGGTGAACAAAATTTCACATAAACCCCTGGAAGGAATTTCAGGGGTTTTTTGTTTTTCTAAATTTATATTTTTATTTAAGCTTTTAAATTTACAGAATTTTATATTTAATACATAAGGAAGTATCACATGAGTGAGTCAAAACGTTTACGTATCGCCATCCAGAAATCAGGCCGTTTATCAAAAGAGTCTCAACAGTTACTAAAAAGCTGTGGGGTTAAATTTAATGTAAATGAGCAACGCTTGATCGCACACGCAGACAATATGCCAATCGATTTATTACGCGTTCGTGATGATGATATTCCAGGCCTAGTAATGGATGGTGTTGTTGACTTAGGTATTATCGGTGAGAACGTTCTTGAAGAAGAGCAAATTGAGCGTCAACTCGCAAACAAGCCTGCTGAATGCACTAAATTACGTGAGTTAGATTTCGGTTCATGCCGTCTATCATTAGCTGTACCCAATGAGTTTGAATACAAAGATGCCAACTCACTTGAAGGCTTGCGCATTGCGACCTCTTACCCGAATTTACTGCGCCGTTTTATGCAAGAAAAAGGCATTAACTACAGCGATTGTATGCTAAAGGGATCGGTTGAAGTAGCGCCACGAGCAGGATTGTCAGACGGTATTTGTGATTTAGTCTCTACAGGTGCCACCCTTGAAGCGAATGGCTTGTATGAAACTGAAGTGATTTACCGTTCAATGGCGTGCATCATTCAATCTAATACAACTCAATCAACTGAAAAACAAGCACTAATCAATAAAATCCTATCGCGTGTTAATGGCGTTATCCGTGCTCGCGAAAGTAAATACATCTTATTGCACGCGCCAATTGAAACCTTAGATCAAATCGTTGCCCTACTCCCTGGAGCTGAAAACCCAACCGTATTACCACTAAATGACGACACTAATCGGGTGGCAATTCACGTTGTAAGTACTGAAGATTTATTCTGGGACACAATGGAAGAATTAACTGCGCTAGGTGCAAGCTCAATTCTGGTCATGCCTATTGAAAAAATGATGGGGTAACACAAATGCAAATTCTCGATTGGGCTCCTTTATCTACCGAACAGCAACGACAAACCTTAGCGCGTTCTCCATTAGTGGGTGACGCAAGTGTTGAGCAAGGTGTTCGCAACATTATTGAGCAAGTTAACGCTCAAGGTGATAGCGCATTATTGGCTTATAACAAAAAATTTGACGGTGTTGAGCTAACAGAATTAGCGTTATCAACTGACGCCATTGCTGCAGCGTGTGCACGAGTGGGTGACGACGTTAAGCAAGCAGTTGCACAAGCGGTCAACAACATTGAAACCTTTCATAAGGCGCAAGTGTTTCAGGGTGTAGATATTGAAACTCAAGCAGGAATTCGTTGTGAACTCAGAAGCGAGCCTATCGAGCGTGTTGGCTTATATATTCCAGGCGGTACGGCACCATTAATCTCAACGGTCATGATGCTAGCCTTACCGGCAAGAATAGCCGGTTGTGGCAAACGCGTATTAGTCAGCCCTCCGCCAATTAATGATGCAATTATTTATGCAGCCAATGTTTGCGGCATTACCGATATTTTCCAAGTCGGCGGCGCGCAAGCCATAGCCGCACTGGCTTTTGGAACAGAATCCGTACCAAACGTTGATAAAATATTTGGTCCGGGTAATCGTTACGTGACTGAGGCGAAACGCTTAGTGTCACAAGACAGCCGTATTAGCGTATCAATTGATATGCCAGCGGGTCCTTCTGAAGTACTCGTGATTGCTGACAAAGATGCTAATCCAGCTTTTGTAGCAGCCGATTTATTGTCGCAAGCAGAACATGGTGTTGACTCGCAAGTGATGCTAGTGACCGATTCATTAGCACTAGCAGAGCAAGTCAACCAAGCATTAATTGAGCAATTAGCACCATTGAGCCGTAAAGACATCGCCGCAGAAGCGCTTAAATGCAGCAGAAGTATTATTGTCAGTGATATGGATGCGGCCGCTAAAGTGTCTAACTTGTATGGCCCGGAGCATTTGATTATTCAAACGGCTGCACCTCGGGAAGTACTACAGCAAATTCGCGGTGCGGGTTCTGTGTTTTTAGGCGCATTCACCCCTGAATCGGTTGGCGATTATGCCAGTGGCACCAACCACGTGTTACCGACCTATGGTTACAGCCGTTCGGTATCTAGCTTGTCATTAGCCGATTTTAGTCGCCGCTTTACAGTGCAAGAACTCAGTCAGCAGGGATTACAAACCTTGGGGCAAAGTGTCATGGTATTAGCAGAGAATGAGCTTTTAGATGCGCATAAAAATGCTATCGCAATCCGTTTAGCCAGTATGTAACTGTTAAGCCTAGAGCAAAATCTGTCGTGTTCAGTTAACACCTTATTAGAGTTGAAAGTAGAGAGCATAGCCATGAGCCAGACCCAAGTAGCGACTTTTGATCCAAACACCTTGGCCAGACCCGAATTACTCACGTTAACACCTTATCAAAGTGCCAGACGTATTGGCGGTAGAGGTGATATTTGGATCAATGCCAATGAATCGCCATTTAATAATAGCGACCTTGATAAAGTGAACCGTTATCCAGAATGCCAGCCACCTGAACTCATCAATGCTTACAGCAGTTATTCCGGTGTGAAAGCCAGTAACATAATTGCCAGTCGTGGCGCTGATGAAGCGATTGAATTACTCATTCGCACCTTTTGTATCCCTGGCGTCGACAGTATTGCTTGCTTTGGACCGACTTATGGCATGTATTCAATTAGTGCCGCAACCTTTAATGTGGCTGTCACAGCGCTAAGTTTAACCGACAACTATCAGTTACCGGACGCGTGGCCAACCCAAATAGGCAATGCAAAAGTAGTGTTTATTTGTAATCCCAATAATCCAACCGGCACCGTACTTGCTAAAGACAAGATTGAACAAGCCATTCAAGCGGCGCCAAACTCGATTGTAGTGGTCGACGAAGCTTACATTGAATTTTGCCCAGACTACAGCGTGGCTGATTTACTTGATCAGTACCCTAACCTTGTGGTGTTGCGTACCTTATCAAAAGCATTTGCCTTAGCTGGTGCTCGATGTGGCTTTATGCTTGCGAGTGATGCCATTATCGATTTAGTGATGCGAGTTATCGCACCGTATCCAGTACCTTTGCCAGTATCTGAACTTGCGGTAAGAGCCTTAAGTCCTGCTGGCATCGATACTATGCGAACTCAAGTCGCCAGTTTAATTGAACAAGGCCAACGCTTAAGCGTTGCGTTAACCGCCTATGGCGCTACAGTGCTGCCTGCTAATGGTAACTATGTGTTAGCAAAATTTGACGATGTTAGCGCTGCAGCCAAACGATTAAGTGATTCCGGCGTGGTTGCCCGTGCATACAAAGATCCACGCCTTGCTGATGCAATTCGCTTTAGCTTTACCAATGAACAACAAACCAATTTGATTATCGCTTTGTTTGAAAAAGCGGTGTCAGAGTCAGTAGCATAAAAGTTAAAGCCGTATCAATAGATACTGTGATTAACCTATTGATAAACACATAAATCAAATTGAATAGATAAAACCAACAGATTAAAACAAATAAAATTACACCCTATTTAAGGCATTGAACATGAAACAGAACATATTATTCATCGATCGCGATGGTACATTAGTGGAAGAGCCTGCCATCGACAAGCAGCTCGATAGTTTGGCAAAACTAGTGTTTGAACCACAAGTGATCCCAGCGTTACTTAAATTGCAAAAAGCCGGTTTTCGCTTGGTGATGGTCAGCAACCAAGACGGTTTAGGCACACCTTCGTTTCCAAAAGAAGACTTTGATGCCCCGCACGACATGATGATGCAAATTTTTGCAAGCCAAGGTGTAGTATTTGACGATGTGGTTATCTGTCCACACTTTAATGATGAAAACTGCAGCTGCCGTAAACCTAAACTAGGTTTAGTAAAAGACTACTTAACCCAAGGCAAAGTAGATTTTACCACTTCAGCAGTGATTGGCGATCGTGAGACCGACGTTGAACTTGCCAATGCAATGGGTATTAAAAGCTTTAAATATAATCGTCAAACACTCGACTGGGACGCTATAACCAGTGCTTTATTAAGTAAAGGTCGCGTGGCAACAGTAGTGCGTACCACCAAAGAAACCAACATCAAAGTGACCATAGACTTAGATAATCAAAGCAAGGGAAAGATTGAAACCGGAATTGGCTTTTTTGACCACATGCTGGATCAAATTCAAACCCACGGTAACTTTAAAATGGACGTGCATGTTGACGGCGACCTAGAAATTGACGACCACCACAGTGTAGAAGACACCGCACTGGCCATTGGCGACGCGATTCGTCAGGCCCTTGGCGACAAGCGCGGTATCGCTCGTTTTGGTTTCAGCTTACCCATGGATGAAGCCAGCGGCGAGTGCCTAATGGACATTTCTGGTCGCCCATTCATAAAGTTCAATGCTGACTTTGATCGTGAAATGGTCGGTGAAATGGCTATCGAGATGGTGCCACACTTTTTCCGCTCATTCGCTGATGGCCTACGTTGCACCTTACACATTGGTTCGCAAGGCGATAACGATCACCACAAAGTAGAAGCACTGTTTAAAGTGTTAGGCCGTACGCTTCGCCAAGCGGTGAAAGTAGAAGGTGACATACTGCCATCAAGCAAAGGTGTGCTGTAAGGAGTTCATGTGACACAAGTATCGAACGCTTCAAACGCTACCAATGATCTTACCGTGATTATTGATACCGGCTGTGCCAATTTAAGCTCTGTACGGTTTGCTTTTGAGCGCCTTAACGCCAATGTCTTAGTCAGCGCTGACTTTGATGTGATCCGCAGCGCAGCAAGAGTGGTATTGCCAGGTGTTGGCACCGCTGGTGCGGCCATGGACGCCTTAAAACAAAAACACCTAATTGAGCTGATTAAAAGCTTAACGCAACCCGTTATGGGCGTATGTTTAGGCATGCAAATGCTGGCATCATTGTCTAATGAACATGGTGGTCGTAGCGAACGAAATATCACCTGTTTAGGCCTAGTGCCGACTGATATTGGTGACTTAGACAGCAAAGGTCTGCCCTTGCCGCACATGGGCTGGAATCAAATTGAGGTGAGCGATCATCCATTATTTGTCGGCATTGAAAATGGCAGCTACGTGTATTTTGTTCACAGCTACCGTGCGCCAATCAGTGAATATACCCTAGCCAGTAGCACTTATGGCGAGTCATTCAGTGCCGCCATTGGCAAAGGTAATTTTTTTGGGGTGCAATTCCACCCAGAAAAAAGTGCCAAAGTAGGCGCACAAATTTTGCAGAACTTCTTAAACATGGGGACACCACAGTGATTATTCCTGCCATTGATCTAATTGACGGCCAAGTTGTGCGTTTGTACCAAGGTGACTATGACAAGCAAACCACCTTTGACTTAAGCCCTCTGGCACAATTGCAGTCTTATCAAGCCCAAGGGGCAAAACTGCTGCATATCGTCGACTTAACCGGTGCAAAAGATCCTAATAAACGCCAAACCCAATTAATCGCTGAACTTGCTGCAGGGCTTGATGTTGATATTCAAGTCGGCGGCGGTATTCGAACTGAAGCGCAAGTCGCAGAATTATTAGCTATCGGTGTTAAGCGTGTAGTCATTGGATCTCTTGCGGTTAAAGAGCCTGAGCTGGTAAAAAGCTGGTTTGTAAAATACGGCAGTGAAGCCATTTGTTTGGCTCTGGACGTTAACATCAACGATAACGGCGAAAAAATTGTCGCGGTATCGGGTTGGCAATCGGGTGGTGGTAAGTCATTAGAGTCGTTAGTGGCAGAATTTGAAACCGTCGGCCTTAAGCATGCTTTGGTGACTGATATCAGCCGTGATGGCACCTTAAATGGCGCCAATACGCAGCTCTACACTGAACTTGCCGCGACTTACCCTACTCTCCTTTGGCAAGCCTCTGGTGGCATTGCTACGCTCGATAACGTTGCCGCAGTTCGCGACAGTAAAGCATCGGGTATTATTATCGGCAAAGCTTTATTAATTAATCAATTTACCGTCGAGGAGGCAATACAATGCTGGCCAAACGCATAGTTCCGTGTCTTGACGTTCGCGAAGGCAAAGTGGTTAAAGGTATACAGTTTCGCAACCACGAAATTGTCGGTGATATCGTTCCCCTCGCCGCGCGTTATGCCGAAGAAGGCGCTGATGAGTTAGTGTTTTATGACATTACCGCCAGTGCACACGACCGGGTTATCGATAAATCTTGGGTAAGCCGCGTTGCTGAACAAATTGATATTCCGTTTTGCGTCGCCGGTGGAATTAAAACCATCGAGCAAGCACGCGAAAAACTTGCTTTTGGTGCGGATAAAATATCAATTAACTCGCCTGCATTAAGCGACCCGAGTTTGATATCACGCCTACAAGATGAGTTTGGCCGCCAGTGTATCGTTATCGGCATTGACTCATTTTATGATGCTGCAACTGACAGTTACAAAGTAAAACAGTTTACCGGCGATGAAGCAGCGACCAAAGACACTCAATGGTATACTCAGGATTGGGTTGAAGAAGTGCAAAAGCGCGGTTGTGGCGAGATTGTATTGAACGTCATGAACCAAGATGGCGTGCGCGGTGGTTATGACATCAAACAACTTAGCATGGTACGCGCTATTTGCGATGTGCCGTTAATTGCTTCTGGTGGTGCAGGCACTATGGAGCACTTTAAACAAGTGTTTGAACTTGCCAAAGTTGACGCCGCATTAGCAGCAAGTGTGTTCCATAAAGGCATCATTGATATTGGTGAGTTAAAACGATACTTGCACGCCAATAACATCGCGATTCGTTTATAAGCTTAGATTTTTACGAGACTAAACATAGCCTCACCCAAAAAGAGATTACAAATGACAGACATCAAATTTGATAGCACAGGCGTAGATTGGGACAAGCAACAAGGCTTGATAC
Organism: Shewanella sp. SG44-6; assembly: GCF_014164185.1. Classification (NCBI taxonomy): domain Bacteria; kingdom Pseudomonadati; phylum Pseudomonadota; class Gammaproteobacteria; order Alteromonadales; family Shewanellaceae; genus Shewanella; species Shewanella sp. SG44-6. The sequence goes on from NZ_JACJER010000012.1 coordinate 50,776, forward strand.
CAGCAGTGGTGCAGCACCACCTAACGGGCAAAGTACTTATGCTAGGTTATATGGATCAAGCGGCATTAGAGAAAACCTTAGCCACTAAACAAGTGACCTTTTTTAGTCGCTCTAAACAACGTTTATGGACCAAAGGCGAAACCTCTGGTAACACGCTTGATCTCATCGCTATCGACAAAGACTGCGACAACGACAGCTTTTTAGTGCAAGTGATCCCTAACGGCCCAACCTGTCATACAGGAACAGAAAGCTGCTGGAAAGATGGTAACGCGCATCCTTTTATCGATAATCTGACTAAACTGATTATTTCCCGTAAAGGCCAAAGTGCTGATTCAAGCTATACTGCCTCACTATTTGAACGTGGTACTAAACGCATTGCCCAAAAAGTCGGTGAAGAAGGCCTTGAAACAGCCCTTGCCGCAGCCACTCATGACAAAGAAGAGCTTGTTAATGAAGCATCAGATTTGATGTATCACTTAATCGTGTTGCTAGAAGATCAAGGTTTGTCGATGGCCGATATTAATCAAAACTTACTAGAGCGCCATACCAAAGCCAGCAAGTCTGCCACCGGTCAGTAACGTTTTAGCCCATTTTATTAAAAAGACGCCGAGGCGTCTTTTTTAGTAATATTATCAAAGTCATGATTGTCGTTAAACAACTGATACACACTACAACGAATGAGTAGAAGATCATAACCGATAATAATGCATTCAAATCGTATATGATTAATAAAACTCTTTTTCACCCGGAGGGCGAGTTTTAAGTAGTTTTAAAAACCACATGTATTGTTCTGGATAAGCATTAATCACTTGCTCAACCACTTTATTTAATGCAATAGCTTCGTTCTCTTTACCAACCATCTCTTGGGGATTTATCGCTGGCATCACAGTCATAATAAATTGCTTAGCTTGTTGATCGTAACCAATCTTAACTGGCATGACTTGGGCATTACCTGCTTGAGCTAAGCGCCCTACGACCGGTAATGTGGCTTTCACTGTGCCCATAAAAGGCGCAAATATACTTTTATCAGGTCCGAGATCTTCATCAGGCAAATAGAAAAAACTATTATCGTTTTTTAATTCGGCTAACAAGGCTCTGATCCCTGCTTCACGCATATACACACGTCCACCTTGACTGCTACGCATTCGATTACTAAACCAATTAAATAATCCATTTCGATGTGCTTTAACCATAGTCACTAACGGAATTTCTAAGTTGATTCTCAGGCCCGCGTATTCCATCGGCCAGACATGCGGCATAATAAAAATGATCGGTTGCTTAGCATCTCGAGCAGCTTGCACATTTTCAAAGCCATTAAGTTGAATACGGCGTTTTAAGTAGGCTTTAGACCGAATAAGCAACTCAGCTTGTGACAATAAGGTAATCACAAAAGTCTCAACATTTTGTTTAATTAACTCATCGACTTCGTCAGGCGACTTATCAGGGAAACAATGCGTAATATTAACCTTTGCGATTCGTATTGGTTTGCTAGCTACTTTCATCACCACGCGGGCCAATAATTTCGCAATAGGATCTCTTACAGTTGCGGGAAGAACACCAAACAGAAACAACACGGCGATGGCTAACCATGTTCCCCAGTAACGAGGATGCAGTAATGATTGCTTAAAACGAGTGTCAAAATATTTTGCTTGTCGTGCCAAAAGAATCTCCAAATAAACTGACCGTGAGCCACGGCAAAAAATAATATGCTAACAATGTCATTATACTCGTGATTAAGGAGTGCAAACCAACATTATAATCAACAATAACAAAACGACAGTATCACCTATAGCATCGCTCTGACGCATAAGACAGCGTCAATAAGATTATCCGATATAACAATTTGAAATACCAATTCCATTAATTACGTGCTCAATCAGAGTCACTGGATTTTTTCAGTTTGAGGCGCATTGTTGAATTAATGCTTGTCCCTCATAAAACAATGCCACAAAAAATGGAAAGCTTAAGTGAGTCCCAAGGGCGGGTTTTGTACCATCAGCACGACTTAATATGATTTTGACGAAGAACAACTATGCCTACAATCCTATTACTTGCCTAAAAGGCACAACACTCCCACTGAATGACCAGATAAATATTGGAATGGGTATAATATCCATAATCAATACAGACGATAAACGGTATTCGTCAAACTCAAAAACAAAAGAGCCACTCAATTAAGAGTGGCTCTTCGTAATACAGATCCGATCGGATTGGCGTATTAACTAGTGAATTATTTTTTACCCGAGTTTGCCGCTTCAACTCGTGATTTTAGCTTCTGTCCAGGACGGAAGGTAACAACACGACGTGCGGAAATCGGAATATCTTCACCAGTTTTCGGGTTCCTTCCCGGTCTTTGATTCTTGTCCCTAAGGTCAAAGTTGCCAAAGCCAGATAACTTGACCTGCTCACCACTTTCGAGTGCTTCACGAATTTCTTCAAAAAAAGACTCGACCATCTCTTTAGCCACACGTTTGTTAATGCCTAATGTTTCAAAAAGATGTTCTGCCATTTCGGCTTTGGTAAGTGCCATACTTTAATCCCTCAACGATGCGTTGAACTCGGTCTTTAGAGCCAATACCACTGATTCCATAGCCTCAGTAATATCTTTATCTTCAAGTGTGCGAGTAGTGTCTTGTAACGTAAGTGCGATGGCTAGGCTCTTTTTGCCAGGCTCAACACCTTTACCTTGGTATACATCGAACAAGTTTAAGCCAACCAACTGATTTTCGCCAACTTTTCTTATCAAATTCATAACATCAGTTGCAGAAACAGTTTCATCTACTACTACCGCGATGTCGCGACGATTGGCAGGAAACTTAGATACAGCTTGGGCTAGCGGCAAACGGGCGTGCAATAATGCATCCAGTTCTAACTCAAAAACAATTGTTTTACCATTGAGGCCAAACGGCTTTTCCAAACTAGGATGGATAGCACCGATGTAACCAATGACTCGATTATTTCTCAATATTTCAGCACATTGACCTGGATGCAGCGCAGGATGTGTTGCCCCTTTAAAACTAAATTCTGTAGAGGCAACTGTCAAGCCGATTATTGCTTCTAAATCACCTTTTAAATCAAAGAAGTCGACAGTTTTCGATTCCATTGACCAATGTTCGTCATTTTGAACACCAGAAATAACCGCGCCCAGCATAGCTTGTTGACGAACACCAGAATCTGCTTGTGCATCAGGAACAAAGCGTAAACCGGTCTCAAATAAACGTACTCTATTTTGCTGACGGCTTTGGTTGTAACCTACAGCAGTCAATAATCCAGTAAACATCGACAAACGCATGGCTGACATTTCAACTGAAATCGGGTTTGGCAACACCATGGCTTCTTCGCCTGGGTGCACAATATTCTGCATTTTTGGATCAACAAAGCTGTAGGTCACCGCTTCTTGGAAACCTCGTGCAACAAACATACTGCGCACACGCTTAAGCGAGATATCAGCTTCTTGGTGATCAGACATGCTTAACGCAGCCATAGGGGCAACGTTAGGAATGTTGTTGTAGCCGTAAATACGCGCCACTTCTTCGATCAAATCTTCTTCAATCGCCATATCAAAACGATAAGTCGCAGTGGTCACATTCCATACATCAGCGTTGGTTTGCACGCTAAAACCTAAACGTTCTAGTATTTCAACCACGTCAGAGTCAGGAATAAAGTGACCTAAGGTTTTATCTAACTTGCTACGACGCAAAGTGATATTAGCCGCTGTTGGTAAATGCTCCGCAGACAAAGCTTCAATCACTTGCCCTGCTTCACCACCACAGATATCTAATACTAGGCGAGTAGCACGATCCATCACCTTATGTTGTAGCTCAGGGTCAACACCACGTTCGAAACGGTGTGACGCGTCTGTGTGTAAGCCTAAACGACGTGATTTACCCATAATGGCTAGTGGTGAGAAGAAAGCACATTCCAAAAGGATGTTTTGGGTGTTTTCACTCACACCGGTACTCTCACCACCAAACACGCCTGCCAATGCAACAGCTTGTTTATCGTCGGCAATCACTAAGGTGTCGTTGGGGACAGTAATTTCGTTACCATCTAGCAAAGTTAACTTTTCAACACCATCTGCCAAACGCACAGTAATGCCGCCGTTTAAGGTAGCTAAATCAAACGCATGCATTGGCTGACCAAATTCGATCAACACAAAGTTGGTGATATCAACAATTGGATCAATTGAACGAATACCGCTGCGACGTAGCTTTTCTTGCATCCATAATGGCGTAGCAGCTTTAACATTAATGTTCTTAACCACACGGCCTAAGTAACGAGGGCACAAATCTGGCGCCACAACATTAATGCTAAACGGTGCGTCAATAGTCGCTGTAACGGCTTGCCAAGAAGGCTCGGTCACTGCTTGGCGATTTAATACGCCCACTTCGCGCGCAAGCCCTGCCATGCCTAAACAATCAGCACGGTTAGCTGTTAAATCAACATCAATAATGGCGTCATCTAATTGCAAGTATTCACGCACATTTACGCCTAAAGGCGCATCTAGTGGTAATTCGATAATGCCATCACTTTCGATGTCCATACCTAACTCGCCATACGAGCACAACATGCCCATTGATGGTTGACCACGTAATTTGGCTTTTTTGATTTTAAAATCGCCAGGCAATATTGCGCCGACCATGGCTACCGCAACTTTTAAGCCTAAACGGCAGTTTGGTGCGCCACAAACGATGTCGATAAGTTCATCGCCGCCAACATTAATTTTGGTAACGCGTAGTTTATCGGCATCAGGATGCTGGCCACATTCAACCACTTCACCAATAATCACGCCGCTAAAATCGCCAGCCACAGCATCAACACCGTCAACTTCAAGGCCGGCCATGGTAATTTGGTGTGATAATGCGTCACGACTTACTGATGGGTTAACCCACTCACGAAGCCAAGATTCACTGAATTTCATCTAATTTTTGCTCCGTTATTTGAATTGCTTAAGAAAACGTAAATCGTTCTCGAAGAAGGCACGTAAATCATTTACGCCGTAGCGCAACATGGTTAAACGCTCAACGCCCATACCAAAAGCAAAACCAGAATATTTTTCAGGGTCAATACCCACACTGCGCAGTACGTTTGGATGTACCATGCCACAGCCTAATACTTCTAACCACTTACCGTTTTTACCCATCACATCCACTTCGGCAGAAGGTTCTGTGAAAGGGAAATAAGATGGGCGGAAACGCACTTCTAAATCTTGCTCAAAGAAGTTACGCAAAAAGTCATGCAAGATACCTTTAAGCTCAGCAAAGTTAACATTTTCTGCAACCATTAAGCCTTCAACTTGGTGGAACATTGGCGTGTGTGTTTGGTCGTAATCGTTACGATAAACTCGGCCTGGAGAGATGATCCGTAGCGGTGGCTTTTCATGTTCCATTGTGCGAATTTGCACGCCAGAAGTTTGGGTGCGCAACATCACTTTTGGATTAAAGTAAAACGTGTCATGATCGGCACGAGCAGGATGATGCTCAGAAATATTTAACGCATCGAAATTATGGAAATCATCTTCGATTTCGGGACCTTGCTTGACAACAAACCCAAGTTCACCAAAGAATGTTTCGATACGTTCGATTGTACGCGTAACCGGATGTAAGCCACCAATATCTAACGTACGACCAGGTAAAGTGACATCGATATTTTCAGCAATTAATTTAGCTTCTAATTCTGATGCTTTCAATCCGTCGATACGCTCAGTCAACTGTTGTTGAACGGCTTGCTTTGCTTGATTGACTGCGGCACCAAAGGCAGGTTTTTCTTCTGCGCTTAATGACCCCATCATTTTCATCATGTCAGTGATTTTACCTTTTTTACCAAGGTAATCGACACGGATATCATCCAATGTCTTTAGATCACTGGCCTTATCAATGACCTCTAAGGCTTGTTCTACGATCTCGGTTAACTGCTGCATGTTATCATCCACTGCATTTGTGCATATCAATGCGATTGGGCGTCTGGTCGACTATTAACAATCAATAGTGACGACGCGGTAGTTTAACTCTTGTCAAAAGCCACAAAGAGCTAAAACTAAGGTTAAAAATAAAGACTGAAATTTTACGTTAGCGACTACCATTTTACTAGTCATTATTGGACTTTTTAATGCCAAATAGTTGTATTTAACTACAATTTCGACGTCTATGTTGCTAGTGATTGCCTATTGCCTATCATTCTTATTAACTGCAGGGGAATTTTTACATGCCAGCCACAAATCATTTGGCATAATTACGTAATAAAAAAGGCGCGTTATGCGCCTTTTTACTGAGACTAACTCAAATAGATACTCATCGATAATCAGTCAAATCTTATTATCTAAAGCGCATCGTTGCTGAGCCTGTTTCACCGTCATTATCAACCACAGTTAACTCAACGGTATGTTCACGACGGCTGAAACTAAAGGCCACAGGTCCGCGCGCTTTGCGGCCATTATTAAAGGCCCATTGCTGGCGCTTAATGACACCGTCTTGGTCATAGCTAGTTGAAATAAATAACTGCATAAACCATAAATTTACTCGCTGAATTTGCGCAATGGGGGCCATGTTGACAGGCTCGACAATACTTATGCTGCTAACACTCGTCGCAACATCACCTTTGTCATCGGTAACGGTTAATTGCACTTGGTAATCGCCTGATTGCAAATACTGATGCGAAGCCGTCACGCCAGATGCCACAGTGCCATCACCAAAGTCCCATTGATGCTGAACAATTTGGCCGTCACTATCAGTTGAAGTTGACTGAACGTGCAATACACTGCCATTTAATTGTTGCTCAAAGCTGGCCACAGGTAACGCATTTGCTGGAGCAAATTTAAACGAGATAATCACAGGATCATGATCGGATGAACGAAATGCATCCGCTTGATACAATTCTTGCAGTTGTGTTGCCGATTTATACTCTTCGTTATAATCCAGTACGATAGGCTCATCGGCGTTAATGTGCCATTGAGTAATGCCGACTAAGTTACTGACTAATTCATCATTGGCTAAAGCATGATCTAGCTGACCTGACTCACCAGAAAACACATAAGAGTAAGGCTTTTGGGCACCGACATAGCTGGTTAATTCATTATAACCATGACTTGCTAGCATGGTTAACGGATCTTCTTTTGCGTAGGCATTTAAATCGCCTATTACCAGTACTTTGCTATCAGGGTATTGCGCCGCTAACCATTGGCCAATAGCATCACTTGCTCGAGTTCGAGTTTGGTTACAATTACCTTGACCATCTTGTAAGTCAGGATCACCAAGACTATCACAGCTGCTGCCTTTAGATTTTAGATGATTCACGGCAACCACAATATTCTCGTCTGTGCCATTGACAGTAAATTGCTGAGTGAGCATTGGACGATTTTTACTGTCATCAAACAATTGCACGCCATTATCATCAGCGGGTGAATTTGCTGATGATAAAATCCCAGCCTCACCAGATAGCGTCAGTTTATCAGTGCGATAAATCATTCCCACAGTAATTGCATCGGTGCCGATTTTTGCCACGCTAGGCACTACATACGCATAAGTTGTTGTGCCTAGTGCCGCATTTAAACCGCTAACAAGATCACTGATGGCCGAGCTAGTGTCATAGCCATCATTCTCAATCTCCATTAAACCAAAGACATCGGCATTGATAGTTTGCATGGCATTGATAATTTTTGCGCGTTGACGCTCAAATTCAACGGCTGAATCAGCACCGCGATCAGTTGGAAAACCGTTACCGTTACCATCGCCATTGAAGTAATTGAGCACGTTAAAACTGGCGACTCTTAAATCGGCATCGGCAACCACTTCTGGTGCCATTTGACGTGGATTACTTTGGATAACATTTACTAAACTGGTCGGCATAATGCGGAATTGATTAAAGCCATAATGCATTACCCCTTCAAGCCTAGTCACACTATCACCCACTCGTAAGGTATTATTAGCCGATAGCCCGGGCGCAGGATACGGGATCACTTCAGGATTTTGGCGAGTTGAACCATCATCTAAAATAATGCTGTCACGGGAATTCGCGGCTGTAACGGCAACAGCATCAGCACCTGGAGTCGCGACCTGAGTTCCAATAAAGTGGCGGCTACTGCCTAATAACACTTCCCCATAGCGGCCTAAGCTGTATACCTCATTGACCACTAAATCCTGGTCAAAATACACACGCATACCTTCAACACGCTCAAGCTGCTGACTGTCATTTATTGGCAAGGTAACCGATGAGACACTTGGCAACATTTGCTGAGTAGCACAAAGCGCAAATTGGCTAACGCCCGATAACTGAGTCACACCGTTATATTCTGCTACATTTGCGGCTAGTCGAATCCTATCGCCCGCATTAACTTGTAACGCCTGAGTGCCGGTATAGACAAATATACCTTCCGAAGTGTCTATATCAGCATCAGCTTCAAGGTCAGCCATTTGCAAGAACACGCCTTTTAAACCCGCTTGCTGATCGCTGGTGACAATAGCTTCAACAACCACTGTATTCCCTATCAATGCGCTGGCTTGAGCATTACCTTGTATTTCATGAATAGCGACAGCTGATTGACCACAGACAAACTCAACAGGGTCAACTGGATCAACTGGATCAACT
>NZ_JACJER010000130.1:0-12473 GCF_014164185.1 Shewanella sp. SG44-6
ATCGATACCACAGTAGTATGGATGTGAGTTATTATAAAATCTCATTGAGCTTTCTCCTGTTGGTTTAGTCACCTTAAGCATACCGCTGATGCGGCTTGCTAGGGAGGAGGCTCAATGAGTATCAATTACCACAGTTATTTAACGTACCGCGCGTTTGGCTACCATCTGGTGAATAGCGGGTTTCAAGGTATGAGCTGTATGCTAATGGCCCTGCTATATCCATCACAGTTGCTGCTGTAAAACGGCGGTTGTGGCGGTCATTTTCAACCACTTGCCAAATACCGCTAACTAATTTAATTCGTACAACAGAAACACCATGAGCATTGATTTCTTTACGTATTTCATCAATTACTGTGCGCTTGCCATCAGTGCTATACGTCGGACCATTTGGATGCAGAGCATCTTCATCTATGTATTCGTGGTTGATACACAATAAACCATCATCTGCGGCATCGTTAAGCGGAAAGAAATGCATGCCATCATGGTGCATCCCGACTGAGTTTTCTTGATCTACTGCGGTATTACTGCCATCGGCTTTCCAGGCTGCTGCTTTGGTATTTAACGGCGTTCCCCAAGGTGCTAATACATAAGCTGAATACCCTGCAGGAATTGCTACTGCATCAGTTTTAGTACCCGCAATAGACTCAAAACCTAATACTGCTGAGCTTTTAAGCGGTGGAGTTGGCGTAACTGGTGCGGTAGGCGTTGTTGGCGTTTCTACTGCAGAATTATTATCAGAACCACAAGCACTTAACCCGAACCCACCAAACGCAGTCATCGCACTAAGGCCTAAACCACGCTTAACAAAATTACGACGCGATAAATGATTTTCCATCACTTCATTGAAAGGTGTATTTTTGCTGTTGTTAAAACGAGTTGGATCAAATGTCGCCTTGCTCATAAATAGTCCTTAGATATGCTCTGAAAATAACTGATTAAATGTAGGTATAATTATTTGTCAGTTAAGATAAGCGTCTAATGTGACAACAAGGTACAAACTGGATGACAAAAATGTGGCAATAAAAAGACAATCACCACACCGCCAAATGTGATGATTTTCAGATACTCATTTTAATATTAAATAGGCGGCTAAATAACACATCACGATTCAGCGAATAAAATAGATTTTTAACGCTTTTTACCGTGAGATGCTGCCAACGCCTTTTTACGCGCTTGTTGTTTTAATGAAGACTTAGTGGTTTTACGGGTTAGCGGAGCGATCACATCAAGATCAGGCTCAAATCCCGCCAACCATTGTTGTGGTAAACGTCGATCTAAAAAAACTTCAAGTTTGATCAATAACGGTTCGTCATCAACACTGAGTAAAGTAATGGCTTGCCCTGGCTTACCGGCCCTGCCTGTTCGGCCGATACGGTGGACATAATCTTCAACTTGAAACGGCAATTCCATATTAACTACATAATTTAATTCGTTAATATCGAGTCCTCTGGCCGCAACATCAGTGGCAACTAATGCGGTGACATCGCCGGCTTTAAAGGCGGCCAATACTTGCTCGCGCACTGCTTGTGATAAGTCTGCGTGAAATGCTTCTGCTGCAACTCCCGCTTGTTTCATTTGCTTTACCAGTGTGTCGGCGCCTTGTTTGGTGCGACAAAATATTAAACTTTGTTGCCAACCTTCTTGGGCAATTAAATGACACAAGATGGCGCACTTTCGTTTGGCATCAACATTAAATACCCGCTCAACAATACTGCTGGCTGTAACATTGCGTTGGGCCACTTCAATCACTTGTGGCGATCGTAATAAACGGCGACTAAAACTGAGCATACGGTCATCTAACGTGGCTGAAAACAACAGAGTTTGCCGGGCACTTGGTAAACGCTTAAGTACTTCGACTATTTCATCTTTAAAACCCATGTCCAACATGCGATCAGCTTCATCAAATACTAAATGAGTTAACTGCGACAACGACAATGCGCGCTTACGTAATAAGTCCAATAAACGCCCTGGTGTTGCCACTAAAATATCAGTACCTGCGGCTAACTGTTGTATTTGCGCACCAATACTCACCCCGCCATAAACCATCACACAGCCAATATCACTGCCTTTAGCATATTGCTCGATACTCGACTGAACCTGTTGGGCCAGTTCACGCGTTGGTACTAACACTAAACAGCTAATGACGGCCTTGGTATTGGGGGTTTCTGGTGTTGTTGGTACTGTGCGCTTGCTTAAAATGTGGTGCAGTAAAGGCAAAGCAAAAGCGGCCGTTTTTCCCGTACCAGTTTGTGCCCCCGCCATCACATCTTTACCGCTTAAAATAATCGGAATAGCACGTAACTGGATAGGTGTAGGCTGCTGATAATTAAGCTCAACTAAACGATCGATCAAGATGGGATGTAGCGACAAATCTGCAAAAGACATAAAAACTCCAAACAGGTGGATGCGCAGTTTATCACGCTCATTCTGGTGAAAACAAAGGCTCTATGTTTTGATTATATGGATTGTGGTTAATGAAACTAGCCGTTTGATACGATGCTGAACACATCTTCAGTACAATGAACCTATTGTGACAGAAAATACTGAGTGAAATGAATCTGACATATACAGCTGAAGACATTAAAATAATCAGCAGCTTTATTCATTACAACGATGTTTTCACTAAATGTTGCCATGAGCTCGCGAAACGGTGAACTTCTTGCTAATGAGCGGTATTTTCAAGCCTGCCAAGCAAACTGAACTGGTTAACAATGTAGCATCTAAAATCAATGACACTGATGCAACAGAGACTAAAACATCTCAGGCTGAAAATACTGCCAAAAAGCACGCTAATAAGTGGCAGTTGAAGCGGTGGATCAGGTGGTAAGTATTAAACTGCTAGCATATTACACATTACCACGCCTAAATAAACGTAAATTATCTTTGCTAATTAGCTTGGGATATTGAGCGGTGACGTCGAAAAATCCATTTGAATACGCTAGTGCTAGTGACGCTTGGTTTTGCTTATCGATGTAAGCAAATACAGGGGTCGATATAAATTGCTTTAAAAACATTTCTAACGCTTTGGTAGCAATACCTTGGCCCCAATATTCACGGCCAATCCAATAGCCAACTAAACGCATTTGAGGATCAGATTTTGCTGCCGGGTCGGTATTGATCCATGATAGAACATTACCCACTAGCACATCATCTAGCCAAATACCTTGGGCGGTGGCTTTCTCATTGGCCAATATTTTTTGCTGCCAATGTGCATTAAAAGCCTTGCGTTTACGCGCTGGAAAATCAGCCATTTTATTCGCAATAGGGTCGTTCTCAAATTCAAACAATATATCTAAATCTGCTTCAGTAATGGGATGAAGAGAAATATTCATTTCGGGTTCGCCTTTTCTATGTTGTGTCACCAAGATCATTTATATTATAGATAACCTCAACTCTGAATAAGAGATGGGATAAATCGTTAAAAAACGGTTTTATTTCAAGTTTGTAATAACAAACTGGCCGCGTATTGCACTAACAAGGCATATTGACACATCAATAACTTGCCTATTATAAGTCGATACAGGGTAGATAGTGGCTCAAAGGGTAATTTGATAACCGTTTATTATCCAGCGCTGAGGTTATGTTTATTCATCGACGCACTATGACGATGAGTTGTCGTATCAACATGCATTTAAGGAACACAGGATGAACAGCATTAAAACATGGCAATGGTTAGGCTTTGCAGGCCTATTACCTTTTATTATTCTCAGTGTATTGGCATTCAATCATAGCCTATTAGCACCCGAAATGACTATGTTAGGGTTTGTTAGCTATAGTGCTGTAATTTTAAGCTTTGTTGCCGGTACACTTTGGGGCAAGGCAGTCATATTAACCTTAGATGACAATATAGCCAAATTACTGATTATTAGTAACATAATCGCTCTTGGATGCTGGATTGCACTATTAACCCCCTTTGTATTGTCCGCACTTATTCTGCTCGTCAGTGGTTATCTGTACTTACTTTATGTTGAATTTAAAGCTAAACAATTATCAACCACCACCAGCTACATCACATTACGCACAATATTAACCAGTGTCGCGGTAGTATGTCATATTGTGGTGATGCTGAGCCTCTTTAGTGTTTAATGCCATTGAATTAATTAAAAAGCTCATGCTTATTCGCATGAGCTTTTTTCTAGCTGACTCAAAGACACCTTATAAACCCACTATAAGCCAGTTTGACACTGCTCAGTTTGATTTATCATTGGCGCTAAAATAGGCATCATACCTTTAAGCACTTGTAATGGCAGTGCGGAAGTAAAGCTGAAATCGTCGGCCTTCTCTCCTGGCACAAACGCCGTTAGAGTTCCGAAATGATGATCGCCCAAATAAAACACAAATGTCGCAGTACGGTTTATTGCCGTTGAAGACACTTTACGACCATTACGAATTTCAGTCGCAATACGGTTATCACCAGTCCCGGTTTTACCGCCCATAACCACAGGTTGGCCGTTGCTATCTAGCAAGCTGCCTTTAAGCCTTCTGGCAGTTCCATTTTCAACCACATTAGCCAACGCCCGTTTAAGGGCCCGAGCGACTTCTTGATGCATCACTCTGGATACTGTTTGCTTGTTATTAGCCAATGTCACTTCATAGGGCGTATTTTCTGCAAACTGTAATTGGTCAATTCTCACAGTGGGATAACGATAGCCATCATTTTGAATAATACCCATTAGCTCCGCCAAGGCTGCAGGCCTATCACCGGAGCTCCCTAAAGCCGAGCCTAATGATGGCACCATATAATCAAATGGATAACCCATTCTCACCCAGCGCTGATGAATACTTAAAAATGCTTCGACTTCTAGCATCACTTGAATTCGAACATCACGTGCATTTTGATGACGAGTTCTAAACAACCAACGATACACTTCTTGTAATTGTGGCTGCGCGTCATCTAATACTTGGGTCAATTCGGTTTGTGGGTAGTCATTTAAATAACGTAACACCCACAGCTCCAATGGATGAACCCGAGCAATATAACCTTGATCAGCCAGATTAAACTTTTCTTCGCCGTACTTGCTGTATAACAGATTAATTTGTTTATCGGTAAATGTTTTGCTCGGTAAACGCTCAGTTAAAAAGGCTGTTAACTCACGGACCCCGTCATAGGGTTTTAAATAACGATAAACGGCAGTTAGCTTTTGTTCCTGTTGCTGAATACCATCAAAAAACATATCAAGGCGCTGTTCTGGCGTTAAGTGACGATACTTACGATAAAAACGTTTTACAAACGAACTGCCTTCCCGTTTAGCAAATGCTTTGAGGTATTCTTCTCGACGAGGATCTTTATCATTACGCAGTAACTGTGACACACTGCCTTCACTATTATAACTACTGCTGTAATTAACAATATCTTGCATTAAGCGCACAAAGGGTAAGTTTATCGATTCTTGTAACGCTTGATATAAGGTTGGTACGCGGCTGTCTTCTTTCTTATTAAAATTGTTAAATACATGCAAACCGCCGCCAGTGAAGAATCGTTCTTCTGGTGAGGCCGAATATTCGCGCTGAAGAGCGGCATCTAACATCCGGGTTAAATTACGGTCACGGGTGGTAATTAAATAATCGACCACCCAACGGGTAATTTTGTCTTTGCGCTCCACATCCACTTGGCGTAAATCAACCACTGTCATTGCTGAAAATCGCTGTTGTAACTCTGCAATAATGTCTAAATATGTGGCTAGTACTCGCAGTTTCGCTGTCGAGCCTAACTCTAATTTACTGCCCTCATTAATATCAAACGGCTGATCAATGCTGTCGGTTTGAATGCGGACGCGATTAGCACTATCGGTGCTTTCATATAAAGTAAAACTGTAGAGCACTTTGTCTAACTGCGGTACCGACAGTAGACGTTCTCCCAATAATCCTATGCGCTGTGCATTTGGCTCAAAAGCTAAGCTGCGTAAGTAATCACTAACTTGCTGCTGTAAGTCGCCATGAAATGTACTCTTAATCGATAAGTCGTAGCGATCAAGATCAAACAAACTTAAGTCGAGCATGCCCGCGGTGCGGATTCTTACTGCATTAACCCCTTTATTGCTAGGCAAGTTAGTGACTGCCAACTTACTATTATTAAATGTTAGTTTTTGCTCAAGAGCAGACACCATCAATTGCGTTTCAATCAAGCCATCGCCACCCAATAAACGCAAATAACTGTCTACAAGCGACTCTAAATCATCATGACCTTGGCGTAAGTAATATGACGGCCGACGTTGGGCGATCATCAGTGCCACGATTTGACGAAACACCTCGCCACGCTGAGCACCATTTTGTGGTGTATGACGGCTCAATAGTAATTGGTTGGCCTGATTAAAATCAGTTTTAAACCAAGCCCATAAACCATCCCCAATACCATGGACTTCACCAAAACCGGGAGCCGATGATAATGGTACTGTGTTGAGATAATCTTGTACTATGCGATGCCGAGCGCCAACAGTGCTCTCGCCTTGCTGATACACTCGTACAATGGCCGAACCAATTTGCAGTAATTTGTCTTTAATACTTAAGGTTAAGCCATGATTTGAATGCCTAAATTTTTCAATTTGGGTGGCTAAGGTACTACCACCAGCTTTAGACATATCAGCACCAAAAATATCCGCAACCTGGCTTGCTGCAGCCAACACAAATCGAGGCCAATCAACGACAGGATTATAGTTAGCTTCAGGGCTTAACATTTCTCGATTTTCAATAAACAACAAAGTGTTAACCACTTGGTCTGGAATTTTATCTTGATCTCGATAAACACGTTTAGGGTACAAGAAGTCGAATACCGTCATGTCACGACAATCTTTTATACTTAACCCTGATTGAGCTTTTTCATGATACGGCGGGAAAAAACCTTTTTGGGTATAATCCATCAACATCGGCGAAAACGCGACTTGCTGAGTAATTTGGTAATTGCGCTCAATTAATCGAGCAATTTTCTTCGGTAATTGACTGTAACCATGGCGCTCATCAAACGGACCATATTGCGGATAGATGACCGCATCACTGCGATAATCTCGGGTTTTGTAGGTTAACTTACTGGCATATTGGTGCAAAAAATAAGATTGATAATACGATGTTCTTACCTCAAACTCGACCAGATAAGCGGTTGCTAATAATAATACTATCAACAGCCAACCCGCTTTACTGCGACGAACCGGTAGCGGTTTGGCGGGAGACGTTTTAGGCCGATAATTGTCAAACTGACTGTCTGTATTTGGACTAGACACGAACTCTCCATCTAACGCATAAGATCACAATAACGCACCATTTTATTTGTCGTTGATATGTTAAACACATCGCGGATGTATATTGTGTTAATTTTATCAGATGGGTAAAGCCATTAGATATAGACAAAATAACTAAATATTGTTTTTTAAACGTTTATTACCACAATATCGCTGTTTTGACACAAGAAGCATTTATCAAGTCTAAGGATTGTTTTGGATAACAACATATCGCACACACAGTATCCACCATTGCGACTAGGTTTGGCCATGTGGTCACAAAATCAGTGGCAACAAACTATCTACGGTAATAGCCAAGCTCACCGGCTAGCACGCTATGCAGAAATATTTAATAGTGTCGAAGGTAACACCACTTTTTATGCCATACCATCGTTACAAAACGTGCAAAATTGGTACGCAGCAACCCATGACAATTTTAGTTTTACCTTTAAACTGCCCAAGCAGATTACGCACGAATTACAGCTACAACATACAGGTCCTGCCTTGAAACATTTTTTCAACGTCATGGAACCACTGATTACTCGCACTGGGATATGGAAAATCCAACTTCCCGCCAGCTTTGGGCCGCAATCGTTACCGCAATTAGCACAATTTTTAACTCAAGTTCCTCAAGGGTTAACTTATGGCGTAGAGGTACGTAACAGTGCTTTTTTTGCCAAAGGAGAAGCGGAACAAGCATTAAACCGTTTGCTTATCACCCATCATTGTAATCGAATTATTATGGACACTCGGCCGGTTTTTGCCGCCGCACCAACTACACCTGCCGTCATTGATGCCCATAAAAAAAAGCCCCGAGTACCTGTACACGCTATTGCTACCGCCAACAATCCAGTGGTGCGCTTTATTGGTCACCCACAAGATGAAGCCAACGTACATTTTTTCCAAAACTGGCTTAAACAGTTACCACTTTGGATAGCTCAAGGTAAGCAGCCTTATTTGTTTGTCCACACTCCAGATAATCATGCGGCACCGCAACTTGCGGTAGATTTATACCGCTTACTCCAACAGCAACTAACACACAGTGCATCGCCGCTGCCAGATATCAATTTATTACCGCAGCATCAGCACAGCACAACGCAAATGGGCTTTGATTTGTAACATTCACTTTTATCCAACACCAACAGCATACTAAGGCACAAATAGCGGTGAACAGAATATTGTCTTTTATGATATTATTTGCGCCGATCTAGCTTAGCCATACCGCCCGTTTATATTGTTAAAGGAACCACTATGAGTGAATCTGCAACCCGTCTAAATAAGTACATTAGTGAGAGTGGTATTTGCTCACGTCGTGAAGCAGACCGCTATATTGAACAAGGTAATGTATTTATCAATGGTAAGCGTGCCAAAATTGGTGACGGTGTCGAATTCGGCGATAAAGTAAAAGTGAATGGCCATGATATCGCCCCTCGAGATGAAGCGGACTTAGTGTTTATTGCACTCAACAAACCTGTGGGTATTGTGAGCACTACTGAAAACTCCGAGCGTGATAACATTGTCGATTTTGTTAACCACAGCGAACGTGTATTTCCAATTGGTCGTTTAGACAAAGATTCGCAAGGATTAATTTTTCTTACCAGCAATGGTGATTTAGTTAATAAAATCCTCCGAGCCGGTAATAATCACGACAAAGAATATGTGGTCACCGTTAATAAACCTATCACAGAAGCCTTCTTACAAGGAATGCGAGCGGGTGTGCCCATGCTAGGGGTCATCACTAAAAAGTGCAAAGTTGAACAAGTTTCAACATTTGTATTTAAAATTATATTAGTCCAAGGCCTTAATCGTCAGATCCGCAGGATGTGTGAACACTTCAACTTTGAAGTCACTAAACTTGAACGCCAATCGATTATGAACGTGTCGCTCAAAGGGTTGCCAGTGGGAGAATGGCGCGATTTAGATGAGCAAGAACTCAGTACCTTAATGAAATTAATTGAGCATTCCTCGTCAGAGGTCAAAAACGCCCCAAAAAAAGCCAAGAAAAAGCCCACCCAAAGCTTACGAGATAAAATTGAAGGCCCTGAGCATTTTATGCAAAATAGAGGAGCTAAGCCTAAAAAGCCGACAGCAAACAAAGGTAAAGTTAGCCACTCAAGAAAACCGAAACGCTAAACTCAAGGGCTTGCAAAACTCACATTTACTACAGCATAAATGACATATCACTTAAGATATCTTCAGTCTGTAAATTAATCATTTTACAGTATTCAAAAAGGTTGTAATGCTGTAGAATTGAGATTGTACCAAATTTAAAAAAGCCAGTTTTATATAAAAAACAATTAATATAAGCACTTAGTGTTTGATTATGTATTTATAGAGATAAACATTTGATATGCATAATGTTGATCAAAATTAATACAGAATGGTTTTTTTATTTATGTTAGATATGCTAGAATTTTACCCGCTTTATTACGATAAAGACTGATAGATGACAGCAACAGGACGCTGTGTTTTTAAACAAGGAATGTGACATGTTCAACAATAACCTTCTAATTGTAGATTTCCCTGTCCTTCTTCATGGGCAATTTCAGCACCTTGCGAACCTTATCCAATTTAACTTAATTCCGACTAGTGCTAGTGATGCATTATCAGAATTATCCAACGCGTCTAGTCTGGAAAATGACACCAATATTATGGTTCATTATCTTGAAAATCCATTACAAGATATTGGCTATTTATGCGTCGAATTATTTAAAAATGATTTGCATATCGCATTTTGTCCTGCATTAAATGCGGAATTAGAAGTCATTCTTATTTCATCAGGATTTCATGGTGCAATCAGTGTCAATGACGATATAGCCCACCAAATACAAAGTATCAAAAAAGTACAAGATGGAGAAATCAGCTTCCACCCCAAAGCGGTATCCAAATATATCTTGCAAAGAAAGCGTATTCCATCATCAGGTAATCGCGCCAAAATACTTGCGGTCACCACCAAAAAAGAACAACAAGTCTTGTCACTCATACTGCATGGATTAACCAACGAAGAAATGGCCAAAGAGCTCAACATTTCGGTTAACACAGTCAAAATGCACGTCCAAAATATTTATAAAAAGACCAAGATTAAAAACCGCGGCCAATTATTTGCCTTCGCTGCTGGCTGATTCCCCTATTTAATACTCCAGTTAATACTTAAAAAGTGCGCCTAACAATGTATCAATTAAACGATACATTGTTAGGCTCACTTAATATTTAACATTAGATATTTTCATTGTTTTAACAACACTTCATCCATAATGTAAGGACACATTAATGCACCATAAAAGCATATTAGCCATATTGATCTCTGGCGCACTCTTAATCGGTTGCGGTTCATCTGACGATGATACTAATACCGGAATAACTCAACCAGACTCTGGCACACCAACTACGCCGCCTGTATCAGAATACAATCACCAAGTAATCGGTCTCGCGGTATATCAAGGTGCATTATCTGGTGCGACTGTTTGTGCCGATTTAAACCAAAACTTGGCCTGTGATAATGATGAACCTTTTACGATTACAGATGTTGACGGTAACTACCAAATAGACTGGAAAAGTGAAGTCGAAACACCAGATTATTATTTAGTGGCTAATTGGGAAGCAGCAACGGCAACTCAAGCAATTCAAGCACGCTCTTTGGCGCTGAATATTAAAAATCCAACCAACCGTTCTGCGCCAAAAGCTATCGTTAGTGATGCAGGGAAAGGCACATTAATCGCTAGTCCACAATACAATGGTGCGATTAACAACCTGACACATATTAAACTCTCTCGTGTAATAGAGATGAAAAATCAAAGTTTGTCTGACAGCGAAATTGATCAGCTATCGACTGAGTTAGATGCTTTATTAGCAATCTTATATCAATTAGATGCAGCAAGCTTATATTCTGTTTCTGCTGATGCATCGGCTAAAACAAGCTTTACCCGCCTCGAGTACGCAATTGCCTATTTACAGCAAGTCATTGCAACCCAAATACCCAACTTAATTGCAGCAGAGAAAATTCTGGCAGCTACATATTTGGAACTTTGGCAAAAACTAAGCGCCAGCGGCCTTTCAGCAGAAGAGTTTTTCTCAACTGATATATATACTCTCGCAGCCAACATACTGTTTAGTGACGCTGCGATCGCATTAGGGTTTACAGAGTTACCTATTGATTCACGTATTTTGTCCCAAAACGATTGGGATATTGTGCTGGGTAATATCATCAACGAAAAAGGCTTTACCAATACATTATCATTGACCATGTCGGCTGATATGAATGCGTTTTCAATACAAAATGCCGACAATACCAAAACACTCTCTTGGGTTGCGGTTCAACCTAATCAGGCGCTAGCTTTTGAAGCTTCATTAGATGAGGGAAATGAAATAATAACAGAGTGCTGGAATAAAACAGATAAACGCTGGTATACCGAAGATAATGGTCCAATAATTGAACCCACAATTACTGGTAATACCTACAACACTGTATACTCTGGTACGTATGTACCTATTACTATTGATATCGATAAAGTGACTAACGCTAATACGAGTGATTATTGGCAATCGGTTTTAAATATGGCCCCAGAAATATTAAAGTTAGATACATTAACCTGGCCTGATACCCTATACCGATTAACCGTGACTCAATCCGCAGACGTAATGTGTCGTGTCGTTGATGATTATGAAACTTATGAGCTATCAAGCTTTGTGACTGAAGAAACGCTCTCTACTACTATTATGGCGGAAATCTTATTTAAGTTTTATTTTCCTGATAACATTCGCATCGATGAAGAAAATCAAACTATTGCACTACTTGATAGTGACGGCAGTATTGAACAACGTTTTCAAATGACTAAAAGCAATAGCCCAAGTGATCAGTTATTAATTGAAGTGGCAGAAATCGTCGAAGGCTCTGCACAACAATACGTGTATCCAGACTACTTTGTACTTGATGATCAACAACTGATTAAAGTTGAACTCAATAAAGCAATGCAAGCGTCTACAGCAAATAATGTCTCGGTAACGTTTGATAACAACGCAGGGTTTACCCAAACCTTGTATCAACACCTTTACGACCAAGTTAATCCATTGATTTTCGGTCAATAAAGGTAGCAGACTGATATTAATGTAAAATCCCCATAGCGTTAGCTCATGGGGATTTATTCATTCCGCAGAAAAACATCCTTTTGAATGTTTAATATAAAAACAAACATCAAAAGTAATAATCAATCTGTAACCCTGATGATGTTTGAATATCTTATGGGCACGTTTAAGGTTCTTTCT
>NZ_JACJER010000131.1:0-12376 GCF_014164185.1 Shewanella sp. SG44-6
AAAAGACACTAAAGTGACACCGCGTATTGCTGAAACAGCTAAAGCATTGTGGTACATATACTTTATGCTTACCTCTGCTTGCGCATTGGCATATTACTTTGCCGGTATGGATGCTTTTGATGCTATTTGTCATTCGTTTTCGACCATTGCGATTGGTGGTTTTTCTACTCATGATGCCAGCATGGGCTACTTTCAAAGCCCGTTGATCAATGTGATTTGTGCAATATTCTTGCTGATTGCGGCGGTCAATTTTAGCTTACACTTCGCTGCATTCACTCGCCGTGGCATTAACGTTAAAGTGTATTTAAAAGATGCTGAGTTTAGGGTGATTATTGCGATTCAATTGGTGTTGACTGCGATTTGTTTTATCACTTTGTATCAGTCTGGTATTTACGATACGCCAGAGAAAACCCTTGATTATGCCTTTTTTCAAGTGGTTTCTATTTCCACAACCGCCGGCTTTGGTACCGAAAGTTTTCATTCCTGGCCGTTGTTTTTGCCTATTTTATTAATATTTTCCAGTTTTATTGGTGGTTGTGCAGGCTCAACAGGTGGCGGCATAAAAGTGATTCGATTCATTCTACTTATTCTGCAAGGTTCACGTGAGCTTAAACGCTTAGTACATCCTAAGGCATTGTATTCAATAAAAATTGGTTCAACTGCATTGCCGGATAGAATTATTGATGCTGTGTGGGGATTCTTCTCTGCTTATGCATTAGTCTTTGTCGTCTGTATGGTGATTTTGATGGCTTTAGATATGGACGCCATTACTGCGTTCAGTGCAACCGCTGCAAGTATCAATAACTTGGGCCCAGGTTTAGGTGACGTTGCATCAAATTATGCGAGTATTTCAGACGGTGCAAAGTGGGTACTGGTCATGGCAATGCTATTCGGTCGATTAGAGGTGTTCACCTTATTGGTGTTATTCACTCCAACATTTTGGAAAAATTAATGTTAAACACGCTTATTTTATACTCAACGGTTGACGGGCAGACATTAGCCATTTGTCAGAAAATTCAACAAAGATTAACTGAGCAAGGTGAGCAAGTTAATCTCGTCAATCTGGCACAGGTGAGTGCTGATGCATTAGCTTGTGCTGATAAAGTGGTAATAGGTGCCAGTATTCGCTACGGTAAACATAGACCAGAGTTGTTCAAGTTTGCCTCACAAAACAAGGCGATACTTGATACCAAACTGAATAGTTTCTTTACCGTAAACGTTGTGGCAAGAAAACCTGAGAAAAATACCCCAAAGACCAATCCATATATGGTGAAGTTTCTCGATTTATCCGCTTGGCAGCCTCAGCTGCTAGGGGTGTTTGCCGGTAAAATTGATTATCCTCGTTATCGTTTCTTCGATAAATTTATGATTCGATTTATCATGTGGATGACCAAAGGACCGACTGATACTAAGGGGACGTTCGAGTTTACTGATTGGGATAAAGTGGATGATTATGCTAAAAAGATAGCAGCGCAAAAATAATCTCATAGCATTAATAGCGTGTCTAATGATACGCGCTATTAACGCTCGATATGGTTTAAATACCTATGTTGTGTAAACTAGATAGTGGTTAAACCTCACAGTCTTTAAACGCAGTAGCGTCGATGTAGAATAGAAATAACCTCGGTAACTTGTTCATTCTTAAGTGTGTAATAAACGACTTGTGAACTCTTACGTGTGTTGACCAAATCTTGAGTTCGCAGTACCGCCAAATGCTGTGACAAGGCAGATTGGCTCAGCGGGACAGTTTCGTTTAACTCTGTAACACTTAACTCATTTTCTAGCAGTAAACATAAAATCATTAAGCGGTAAGGATTCGCAATGGCTTTGAGCCATTGTGCTGCCGTTTCTGCATTATTAAGCATTGTTGCGACATCGATATCTTGCTTCATGAGAGTCCTTATATGACTTTTAATGACCAGCTAGTTTGGATACAGCCGTGTTTATTTAACATCATACTTCCGCATCATCGAGATCTCAATTTTAACTATTAAATATATGAGCTATTTCTAATTTGTGATCATTACAGAGGTTTTAAAAAGCGTTTCTTGCCAAACTGAGGCAAATTAATCAGTAATGAGAGCCGCAAAATGGCCAATATTTTAGTGTTGTATTATTCTCGAGGTGGCCACACCGCACACATTAGCCGTGCAATTGCAGAGCAAATTCAATCTAAAGGCGATCATTGTGATGTGGTGAATCTTAACGATAAGATCCCAATTGAGTGGTCTAAATATCAAGCTGTGGCCTTAGGTGCTTGTGTACTTTATGGCTCTTATCATAAATCGGTATTTGAGTTTGTACGTATAAATCAGCAACATTTATCGCAACTTCCCAATAGTTTTTTTTGCGTTAATGTGGTGGCTCGCAAACCTGAAAAACGTATCCCTGAGAACAATAAATACCTACAGAAGTTTTTAACTTTATCGCCGTGGAAACCACAAGATGTCAAAATTATTGCCGGTAAAGTCGATTACCCATCCTGGCCTTGGTATGACAGCTTGATGATCCGTCTTATTATGAAAATGACCGATGGACCTACAGATCCCAGTGCCATTATCGATTATACCGACTGGGAGGATGTGAAAGTCTATGCTGATCACATTCGCCATTTAGCATCTGCTGCGGCAGTGGTTGCTTAAGGAACCTAAAAACGCCAAAATTTAGGGTGAAACAATACCGCAACAGTGAGTATTTCCAAGCGCCCTAATAACATACCTATTGCTAATGCCCATTTTGCGACATCTGGCAGCGGGGCAAAGTTACCTGCAGGGCCAATAATTGGCCCAAGGCCTGGCCCTACGTTGGTCACAGCCGTTATCGCGCCAGTAAAGCTCGTCATCGGGTCTAAGCCTGTGAGCACTAAAGTAATTGACAGCATTAATATGACGATAACCATCAGCATAAAAAATGCCATGATTGAGCGGACAATATCGTCATTAATGCGATGGCCATTATATTTGTCTTTAAACACACCATTAGGGTGGAATTGTTGCTTAATTTGTTGACGCATAATGGAGAATGCGATTTGAAAACGAA
This sequence comes from Shewanella sp. SG44-6, assembly GCF_014164185.1. Classification (NCBI taxonomy): domain Bacteria; kingdom Pseudomonadati; phylum Pseudomonadota; class Gammaproteobacteria; order Alteromonadales; family Shewanellaceae; genus Shewanella; species Shewanella sp. SG44-6. The sequence goes on from NZ_JACJER010000131.1 coordinate 3,040, forward strand.
ATATTTTTATCCCACCAGATGTCGAGCCGGAACAACTGCCAATAAACATTAAAAATAAAAATACTACACTGGCTACAGCGCCCCATGATTGATAATCAGTTAAGCCGTAACCTGTGGTGGTAATCACTGAAGTGACATTAAAACTGGCTAATCTTAGTGCATCGATAAACGCTATATCTTGTTCTCGCCATAGCCAAAAAGCGAGTGAAAACGACACCAGTAATACAAAGCGTAAAAAACCTATGACTTGTTGGTCGTTCCATAAGCGAACACTGCGTTGCTGTATGGTTTGTACAAACATTAATAACGGTAATCCACCCGCTAACATAAACACAATACCTACCCAATGTGCTGAATGCGAAAAGGCTGCCATTGAGCTATCTGATGTTGAATATCCACCAGTTGATAATGTTGTCATGGCATGATTAATGGCATCAAACCAACTCATTCCAGCCATGTGATAAGACACAGTACACAGCAGTGTTAGGACGACATAAATAAGAAACAAGTGTTTAGCCATATGCTGGGTGCGAGGAATGGTTTTGTCGCTCCAGTCAGATGACTCCGTTCTAAATAAGCGCATTCCCCCAACATTGAGAAACGGCAAAATTGCTACTGCCATAACAATAAACCCAATGCCACCTAACCATTGTAGTAATGAACGCCATACTAGAATGCTACGGTCCATGCTGTCTAAGCCCGACATGACTGTCGAGCCTGTAGTGGTAATGCCAGACATAGTCTCAAAGAACGCGTCGGTATAATTGATACCGTGATAAAGAGTGAAGGGCAGTGCGGCAAATAAACTCACTACAAACCAAGTAATACTCGTCAGCATAAACATGTCGCGGATATTGAGATTAAAATGATGGTTTCGACCATTTTGAATGCACAAAATAGCGATAAATCCGCTACATAAACCGGATATCATAAAGTCGCCAATAGTTTCTTCACCATAAAATAGTGCAAAAGCCATGGGGACGAACATAAATCCAGTTAGTATTGAGAGGAAAATACCGAGGATAAAAATGATTTGTTTGGCGTTAAACATAATAACTAAAAGAAAAAAGCACTAGGTTGGAATAGTTTTTCGACGTCACCAATGAACTTCTTATTTACTAAGAATAAGATGACATGGTCACCCTGCTCAATCACGGTTTTATCGTGGCCCATTAATACTTCATCATTACGGACGATTGCACCAATGGTGGTTCCCGGTGGTAATTTAATGTCGCCAATCTTTTTCCCCACCACTTTTGATGTACTTGAGTCTCCATGGGCAATCGCTTCAATGGCTTCTGCTGCGCCACGGCGCAACGAATACACATTACAGATATCACCTTGACGAATATGAGTTAACAGCGCTGAAATTGTCGCTTGCTGGGGCGATATCGCAATATCAATATTCGCTTCTTGGACAATATCGACATAGGCTTCACGTTGGATTAGCACCATGACTTTTTTAGCGCCCATACGTTTAGCGAGTAAAGCCGACATAATATTGGCTTCGTCGTCATTGGTGACCGCAATAAATACATCAGTTTGATCGATATTTTCTTCTAGTAATAATTCTTGGTCAGAAGCATCACCACAAAACACTGTGGTTTTTTCGAGTTTTTCTGACAGCAACTCAGCACGCTCTTGACGGTGCTCAATTAATTTAACTGAATGAGTACGTTGTAGCTTTTGGGCCAGACCAAAACCAATATTACCGCCACCGGCAATCATGATATTGCGGTACGAATTATCCAGCTTTTGCATTTCACTCATCACGGCACGAATATGGCGACTATCGGCGACGAAAAAGACTTCATCATCGGCTTCAATAATCGTGGTGCCACGCGGCATGATGGGACGGCCTTGCCTAAAAATAGCGGCAACCCGGGTATCAATATTGGGCATATGTTCGCGAAGTGTCGCAAGTGCATTACCCACCAGTGGACCACCATAATAGGCTTTAACAGCCACTAGGCTGAGTTTTCCTTTTGCGAATTCAAGTACTTGAAGGGCGCCTGGGTACTCAACTAATCTTTGTATGTAAGTAGTTACTAACTGCTCGGGGGCGATGAGTTGATCTATAATAAAACCGCCACGAGGTTTAGCATCGCCACTCTTAATTTCGCTGTTAATAAACAGTTTATCTTGTAGTTCCAAATACGCTTCTGAGCGAATACGAGCAATCTTTGTGGGGGTACCAAATAGGCTATAAGCGATTTGGCAGGCTGCCATGTTGCATTCGTCACTGTTAGTCACCGCAATGAGCATGTCAGCGTCTTCTGCGCCTGCCTCTTTTAAAATATTAGGATGGGCGCCATGACCGACAACAACACGTAAATCAAATTTATCTTGCAACAGTCTGAGTCGAGCTCGATCACTGTCGACGAGTGTGATGTCGTTATTTTCACCGACCAAGTTCTCAGCGAGTGTGCCGCCAACTTGTCCAGCCCCTAAAATAATAATTTTCATGGCTTGAGGTACATCCTTAAATTGCTTTAACTAGGCGCGCGTAATAAAAGCCGTCCATATTGTCTTGTCCTGGCAAAATTTGCCAACCGATGTCATCGAGCTGAGTTTGTTGCTCTATCGGTATTAGACTCGCATCCGCTGTTCGTTCTAGGAATTGTTCAACTTGTTGGCTATTTTCCTGCGGTAAAATAGAGCAGGTTGCATACAACAATGTGCCACCAGGTTTAAGCCATTGCCAGCAATGATCTAATATCTGTTTTTGTAAATTCGCTAATTCTTCAATGTCGCTATTTTTTCGTAACCACTTTATGTCTGGGTGACGACGAATAACCCCAGTAGCAGAGCAAGGTGCATCAAGTAATATTCGATCAAATTGCTGTCCTTGCCACCACGATGGGATATCCGCGGCATCGCCGTGAATAAGTTGCGCTTTTAAATGCAACCTGTCCAGATTTTGTTGTACTCGAGCAAGGCGTTTTTGATCAAAGTCGACTGCAACTAAATTGATATTGGGAGCGAGCTCTAGCAAGTGGCAACTTTTGCCACCTGGTGCGGCGCAGGCATCTAAAACAAGTTCATCTGCTTTCGGTGCCAGTAAGGTTGCTGCCCATTGTGCGGCGCCATCTTGTACCGATGCGGCACCTTCCATAAAATCAGGTAGTGCTGCCACATCTTTTGCAGAGTCAAGCAATATAGCATCTTGGCTTGGGCCTGCTTGAGCTGGAATATCGTATTGAGCTAATGCCGCTAAATAAGTGTCACGTGTTTGTAACTGCTGATTATTGCGCAGCCACATTGGTGGACGCTGGTGGCTCTGCTCAATAATATGTTGCCATTTGTCAGGATAAGCTTGTTGTAAGCGTTTAATAAACCAAGCCGGAGTGTTAAAGCGTAAGGTGTCAGAGTCAGTATTTAGTTCGGCGTCTTGACGCTGAATAGTCCGCAATACACCATTGACTACTTTTACTAAACCATCAAAACGAAGCTGTCTGCAGGCTTCTGCCGTTTCAGAAATCGCCGCATGTGCCGGTATACGAGTAAAGTAAAGCTGGTAACAACCGACAATCAACAATTGATGCAATATACGTTGTTTACCTTTAAAGGGCTTTGCCAAACAATCACTTACACATTTATCTAACTGGGGTAATTGGCGCATTACGCCATAACATAATTCTGCCAGTAAGGCTTTGTCTTTGCCATTGTCGAGGTGTTGTTGCTGATCGGGTAGTGCGACCGATAATGAGATACCTTTTTCAAGTACTTCATAAATCGTTTTGGCTGCTAATGCGCGCACATTCATGCTAGTTGGCCTCTTGGTTTATACATATACCAGCAGTAAACCAATCACCACGAGCATTGAGAATATCGGCCACATCAAGCGGCTTTTTATTAGGCAGCTGCATGGTTTTAATGATTAACTTACCATCTGCCGTGGCGACTTCAATACCTTGTTTGGTCGCGGCTATAATGGTCCCTGGCGCTTGTGAGCAGAGTTCTGGACTGTAATCTGCCTGCCACACTTTTATGCTACTTTGTTGATGATCAAAGTAGCTTACTGGCCAAGGATTAAATGCACGAATTTCTTGCCATAATTGCTTAGCACTTTTGTGCCAATCAAGACGCGCTTCTTCTTTTGACAACTTTTCAGCATAGTTAGCCAATGTTTCATCTTGTTTTTCTGCTTTTAGGCTACCTTCACTTAATCCAAACAGTGCCTGTACTAAGGCTTTTGGCCCTTGCTCGGCGAGTTTTTCATAAAGGCTGGCTGAGGTATCGGTATCTTCGATCGGTAAATGCGTTTTGAGCAGCATATCACCAGTGTCTAGGCCAATATCCATCTGCATAATGGTGACACCGGTTTGTGTATCACCAGCCCATAATGCCCGTTGGATTGGTGCCGCTCCGCGCCAGCGCGGTAAAATTGAACCGTGAACATTGATACAGCCTAAGCGCGGGGTATCAAGTACTATCTTTGGTAAAATCAATCCGTAAGCAACCACCACCATGATATCTGCGTTAAGGCTGGCTAATTCTGCTTGCGCCTCTTCATTTCGCAATGAGCTGGGTTGGAATACGGCGATTCCATTTTTTAACGCCAAATCTTTTACTGGGCTTGCTGTGAGTTTCTTACCTCGCCCAGCAGGTCTGTCGGGTTGGGTATAAGCTGCAATCACCTCATGTTCTGAGTCTATGAGTGCCTGTAAATGGCCAGCCGCGAAATCCGGAGTACCGGCAAAGATAATTTTTAACGGTTTCAAATTTATTCCTATGCTTCTCTAGCATCTAAACGAGCTTCTTTTTCAAGCTTAGTTTTAATGCGTTGGCGTTTCAATGGCGATAAATAATCGACAAATAACTTACCTTTTAAGTGATCCATTTCATGTTGAATACAAATAGCAAACAACTCATCAGCTTCAACGGTAAACTCTTTACCGTGACGATCTAGTGCTTTTAAGGTGACAAACTCGGCGCGATCAACTTTAGCGTAAATCCCCGGTACCGATAAGCAACCTTCTTCATTGGCCAAGTCACCGCTGCTCGCGACAATTTGTGGATTAATAAAAATTGTGGGTCGTTCAACATCATCTTGTAGATCCATCACAATCAGTTGCTGATGAAAATCTACTTGAGTTGCTGCCAGACCAATTCCTTTTTCTTGGTACATTGTTTCTAGCATGTTATCTATTTGTGTCTGTAGCTCTGGACCGAAATCCGTTACAGGCTGAGCAATAGTGCGTAAACGTTCATCTGGAAAGCGTAAAACATTAAGTAATGGCATATATAAACTCTTAACAAGTCTGTCAAATTTCAGCCAGTTAGCTATACTGGCTATTGCGATAAGGGTAATTTTAATCCTTACCGCCTTTCAATAACAGTAAAAAGCTCTAATAAAGAGCTAAACAACATGGACCGCACCATGAAACGCTTACTTTTACTTGCTTTTTTATCATTAAATATTTTTGTGGCCCACGCTGATACATTAACTTTAAAGGCGGGGCATCCTGACACGTATGTCGTTAAAAAAGGCGATACATTGTGGGATATCTCCGGATATTTTTTAAATGATCCTTGGCGTTGGCCTAAATTGTGGGGAGTTAATCCGCAAATTGCCAACCCACATCTTATTTATCCAGGCGATAGACTGACATTAGTCTTTATCGATGGTCAGCCTCGTTTAGTGGTTAAGCAACATGTTAAAAAAAGTCCTGAAGGCCGTGTAGAGTCTAAGGATGGCCCGATCCCGGCGGTTGATCTGGCATTAATTAAACCTTATTTGGTACAAAATAGAGTGGTAGATCCGACTTGGTTATCAGGATTACCAATTGTAATGAGCGGTGAAAGCCCATCAATTCATCATGTGGTGGATGATATTGTTTATGTTAACGCGCAGCTGGAGCAAGGCCTAAAGGTTGCAATGTACCAAACGGGTCGTGAGTTTTTTGCTGCTGATAGCGGTGAATTATTAGGCCAAGAAATTATTTTGGCTTCTAGCGGGCGGGTCATTGAGTCTGGCGCAGTTTCAAAAGTTAAATTACTCAGCAGTTTACGCGAGACTAAAGGTGGCTATCATGTTGCGCCAGTGGAAGATGAAGCGTTAATGTCGGCTTATTTCATTCCGAAGGCGGCGGACTTAAATGTTGCAATTTCAATTATCGGTACTATAGGTAACATCCGTGAAGCCGGTAAGTTAGATGTCGTTTACCTTGATCGTGGCGCCGATGATGGCGTTGAGACTGGGCATGTTTTTTCAATGTATCGTGATGGCGAAAACATTATTATTGATAATGATGGCAATCCTGTTCGCCCCATTGACCGCTCTTCTTACGATAAATTATTGGCGAATTTCTCAGACGATATTGAGTATAAAATGCCGGATATTTTTCATGGTAATTTGATGATTTTTAAAGTTTTTGATAAGACTAGCTTAGGCTTGATTATGTTTAATGATCGTCCTGTTCGTGTTGGCGATAAACTGATGAAACCCGACCCACTGACCATAAAAGGTGAATAATTTCAGATAAGTTGGTTGACTGGTTAGTTGTTTGTGCAGTATCTGGGCTAGGACCGGCTCGGGTTCAACAATTATTAACTCAAATGGACGTTGAAGAAATTCGCCAACGTCTTGAATTTGAACCACAGGCTTTGCCGCTACCAGCAAGCTTGTTGGCTAAATGCCATATTGACTTTAACAAGGTAGAACAAGCTTTAACCTGGCTTGATTCGCAGCCTAATCACTATATTGTGACCCTCTCTGATCCGCTTTACCCTCCATTGCTTGCACAAATTAGCGATCCTCCACAGGTATTATTTGTTAAAGGGTCAATAGAATCGCTGGTATTACCTAGTGTCGCTATTGTTGGTAGTCGAAATGCCTCCCGGGGTGGATTAGATATGGCCGCAGATCTGGCTCGTCATTTAGCGAGCCAAGGGTTTGCCATTACCAGTGGTATGGCGACGGGTATTGATGGTGCTGCTCATAAAGCGACTTTAGCGGTTAATGGAACGACCATGGCTGTACTGGGTTGTGGGGTAGAGTGCATATACCCAAAGCGTCATCTAAATTTGTATCAAGACATTATCAATACTGGTTGTGTTATCAGTGAATATTGGCCTGATATAGGGCCCTTTGCGGGGAATTTTCCTCGGCGTAATCGTATTGTTAGTGGTTTAAGCTTGGGCACTGTTGTGGTGGAGGCTAGTCGTAAAAGTGGTTCGTTAATTAGTGCTCGGCTGGCAATGGAACAAAATCGTGAAGTGTTTGCTGTGCCAGGATCAGTATTAGGCGGCTATAGCCAAGGTTGTCATGATTTAATTAAAAATGGGGCAAAACTTGTCGAGTCTGCTGCCGATATAATAGAAGAATTAAGCTGTTTATCCGATTATCACCTTGAACAATTGCATCTACGGCACCATATACAGGATAATGCTATTTGTGATTTGCCATTTCATCCGCTGTTAGCTAGTGTAGGTTATGAAACAACTGCAGTCGATGCCGTGGTTGAGGATAGTGGAAAACCAATAGATCTGGTGTTAATACAAATGCTTGAACTTGAGTTACAAGGGTGGGTTGCAGCAGTGCCCGGTGGTTACGTCAGACTAAAGAGGAGTTAGCCATGTTCGATATCCTCATGTATTTATTTGAAAATTATGTTCATAGTGAAATTGAGCTATTAGTTGATGAAGATGAACTCACGAAAGAGTTAACCCGTGCTGGGTTTCATCAAGTTGATATTATCAAAGCACTTTCTTGGTTAGAGCATCTTGCCGATCTTCAAGAAAGTGATAAACCGTACTTATGTAATCACGCCCAACATTCATTCCGTATTTATACTAAAGCGGAAATGGACAAGTTAGATGTTGAGTGTCGTGGTTTTTTACTGTTTTTAGAGCAGATCCAAGTACTCAGTGTTGAAACTCGTGAAATGGTTATTGACCGTGTCATGGAGCTAGACGAAACCGCTTTAGTGTTAGAAGATCTCAAATGGGTAGTATTAATGGTACTATTTAATGTGCCTGGAAATGAGTCCGCCTACGAGCAAATGGAAGATTTAATCTTTGAGCAGCCAGAAGGGCGCTTACACTCATAACACAAAGGAGGCTTAGCCTCCTTTTTTAGATCTTCACAATATCATTCATTGAGAGCACGATGTCGAAAATTGATCAGCAGTTGTTTACTGCCCACGAGCATGCACTGGAGAAAGAGTTTGAACTTTGTCCTGTTTGTGGATCTGAACTGTCGGTTAAACACAGTAAGCATGGCAGTTTTGTCGGCTGTAATAATTATCCCAGTTGCGATTATACTCGCCCATTAGTGCAACATGAGTCGTTAGAGACTCAAGTTATTAGTGGGTCGCAGTGTCCGCAGTGTGGTCATGAGCTTGCGGTTAAATCTGGTCGGTTTGGTATTTTTATCGGTTGCACTCACTACCCTGAATGTACTCATATTGAAAAGCACGATCATTCTCATCAAGCCGAAAAATTGACTTGTCCTCTGTGTGCTAAAGGTCACCTTGAATCTCGTACTAGTCGTTATGGTAAGACTTTTTTTGCTTGCAGTGCCTATCCAAAATGTAAGTTTATCGTAAACTATCCTCCCTACAATGAAGCTTGTCCTGATTGTGGCTTCGGGATTTTAGTTGAACGTAAAGGTGCAGCGGGTAGTCGAGTTGAATGTCCGCAAAAATCCTGTAAATATAAGCGAGCTTTATAGTTTTCGCTTACACCATTAAAATGATGCGAGGAAATTCCATGTTGCAATTGCAGCCAGCTGCTGTCGTCTCCGTTATCAATCAAGGTGGAGTTATTGCTTATCCTACTGAAGCGGTATTTGGTTTAGGTTGTGATCCTGATGACGACAGTGCTATCGAAAAGTTATTGGCCGTAAAGCAACGTCCTTGGCAGAAAGGCTTAATCTTGGTCGCCAGTTCATTTGAGCAACTTCTACCTTATCTTGATTTGACTCAGCTAACGGAGCAGCAGTTGCAGTTTGCCCAATCAAAGTGGCCAGGGCCCTTCACTTTTGTGATGCCAATAAAACCGCATGTATCTAAATTACTCTGCGGTGAATTTGATTCGATAGCTGTGCGCATATCAGCACATCCTGTGGTGCGAGAGTTATGTAACACCCTTAATAAGCCCTTAGTATCGACAAGTGCTAATTTAGCCGGTGAGCCACCGGTCGTCGATGCACAAAATATCATCACAGATTTTAGTGATAAAATTGATGCATTGATTTTAGGTAAGCTGGGCGAACAGCGTCAGCCATCAACCATTATTGATGCCCGCAGTGGTAAAATTATTCGCAGTGGAAGCTAATACTATGTCAAACAACCGTTCTCAAGTACCCGACGTGCAAAAAGTAAAATCCTTT
>NZ_JACJER010000132.1:0-12271 GCF_014164185.1 Shewanella sp. SG44-6
GTTTAATACTTATTTGTTTATAATAATAGTCAGGTTTACAAATGTTTAAAAAAATACTCGAAAGGTTGATGTCTCGAAGAGGCAAATTGAATTTGTTAGATAGTAGAGTTTTAGAGTTTGATGCATTTTTTATTTTAAATAACCTTATCCTCTCTGGTTTTAGAAGTGTTTTTTTTCATTTTCAAAATCCTATGAAGTTAAATGTGATAGGTAAAGGTGTTTCTATTATATGTAAGAGGAAACTTGTTTTAGGGGATAAATGCATTATTGGAAATCATGTTTCAATTAGTTGTTTGGGGGATATAGGTGTTGTAATTGGTAGTTCAGTTTCAATTGGTGACTTTTCAAAGTTTGTTGTATCTTCTGATATTACAAATTTAGGTGCCTTTATTCGGATTGATGATGGAGTTGGTATCGGTGAGTTCGCTAGGATTGGAGGTTCAGGTGGTGTCACTATTTCTAAGAATACAATCATAGGCCAGTACTTTAGTTGTCATCCTGAAAATCATATTTTTTCTGATCCTATTAAGCCTATAAAAGAACAAGGCACAATAAGGGCACCTATATTTATTGATGAAAACTGTTGGATAGGTGCAAAAGTGACTATCCTCGCGGGTTCCAAAATTGGTCGTCACTCTGTAGTTGCAGCGGGTTCCGTAGTCAGTGGTGAGTTTCCTCCTTATTCAGTTATTGGTGGTATACCTGCAAAAGTCATTAAGGAAATAAAATCATGCACGTTATAGTTTTAGGCATAAGAGGTATTCCAGCCCGACATGGAGGATTTGAAACTTTCGCAGAAAATCTTTGTGAATACTTAATTAACAAGAATTGGCAAGTCACAGTGTATTGCCAAGAGGATGGAAGTGGTCGTATTTACGAAACTGAGTGGAATGGTGTCAAGCGCATCCATATTCCCGTTAATACACAGGGACCTCTAGGAACAATTATTTTTGATTTTAAATCAGTCGTTCACTCATTAAAACATGATGGAGTCTTTTTAACTCTCGGTTACAATACCGCTTGCTTCAATTTTATTCATAGAATTTTTAGAAAAACAAACGTCATAAACATGGATGGGATTGAGTGGAAACGTCAAAAGTGGGGAATGATTGCCAAAGCATGGTTTTGGCTAAATGAACGTTTTGGATGTTGGTTTGGTAGTCACCTTATTGCCGACCACCCCAAGATTGCCGAACGTCTAGCAACAAGAATTAACTCAGATAAAATAACAATGATTCCATATGGTGCATTACATGTAACTGACGGTTCCGAATATATACTAGAATCATTTGGGATAGAAAAGAATCAATATTCAATTGTTATTGCTAGACCTGAACCAGAAAATTCTTTCTTGGAAATTGTTAAAGCATTCTCCGTTGTTAGAAGATCAACAAAGCTAGTTGTTTTGGGGAATTTTCAACCAGAAATTAACACTTATCATAAACTCATATTGGATGCAGCAAGCGAGGATGTTGTTTTTCCTGGCGCAATATATGATTCAGAAACGGTAGGTGCTTTGAGGTTCTTTTCACGTTTCTATATTCATGGTCATCAAGTTGGCGGGACAAATCCATCTTTGGTTGAAGCTATGGGGGCTGGTTGCGCCGTAATTGCCCATGATAATAATTTTAATAGATGGGTGGCGGACGACAGTGCATATTATTTCTCTGGTGAGGGTGATTTGGCAAGATTTTTTGATGGAGACTATTTAGATGATAATTTTATCTTAGATAAAAAGCACAAATCTTATAATAATTTTAATGATCGTTTTAGATGGGATTTCATTTTGTCGCAATATGAATCTCTTCTTTTAAAATATAAATAGTCATCCCTTTTGCTTGTTATTTATGGTTCTATTCTAAAGTTAAAAATAATGGTTAGTAATTTTATAATTTAGAAAGTAAATATTTATTTTTAATAAGTTATTTTCTTTTTTTACATAATTCATCCATTTTATATAAATTTAAGGGGCGGTTAGTATGGATAGTCAATCCAAACTTCAATTTGTGGGTGCGCGTTCTAATTTCTTATTACGTGTTATAGACATCATTATCATTACTGCTTCATTGCTAATTATCATGCGTGGTTATGGTCAGGTATTCGATAAAGATTATCTATTGGTGCTTGTTGGTGTATTATTTTTTTACAGTTATATAGGTGAGTCTCTAGCATTATACCGTTCTTGGCGTCTAGGTCGTTTCTCGACTATGTGTCGCTTAGTTTTCATTACTGTGACCATAGCTTTTTTATTAATGACCTTAGTCCTGTTTTTATTTAAATATAGTGAGGTTTATTCACGCGTTACTATGGCGGGCTGGTTTTTTCTTTCAGTATTTTCTTTAGTGAGCTGGCGTCTATTAGTTAGAGAAGTTAAACGAATTCGAAGGATAAAAGGCTATAACGTCCACAAAGTGGCGATTGTTGGACTTACTGAAACAGGAAAACATTTATATGATGAAATTATTCAACATGATGAATTAGGGTTTGAATGTGTTGGTTTTTATGACGATAGAGAACCAGTGCGTATAGAGAATCTGGATGCATCATTAATAGTAGGATCAATTAATGACGCGGTCGCATTAGCGACAGCAGGTAGAATTGATAAGTTGTATGTGTGCTTGCCTATGTTGGCTGAAAAGCGTATTGCCGATATTATTTTGGCCCTAGGTGATAGTACTGTCGATGTATTAATTACCCCTGATTTTTTACTGAAAAACTTAATGCATGCTCGCATAGGAAGTGTTGGTGAAATCGACACATTAAGTGTGTTTGAGTCACCCGTTAACGGTATGAAGCGGTTTTATAAACGAACCTTCGATATTGTTTTTAGTCTGTGCGCGATTATTGCTATTTCTCCTGTTTTGATTGCAGTTGCGATAGCGGTTTATTTATCTTCTCCAGGAGCCATTTTGTTTAAACAAGACAGATATGGCCTAGACGGACGCAAAATTAAAGTGTGGAAGTTTCGTTCAATGACGGTGACTGAGAATTCCAATAAAGTGGTGCAAGCCAGTAAAGGTGATGCTCGTATTACTAATGTGGGGGCATTTATTCGCAGGACATCGTTAGATGAGTTACCGCAGTTTTTTAATGTGCTTAAGGGCGATATGTCGGTAGTCGGTCCTAGACCGCACGCTGTGTCGCATAATGAAGAATACCGCAAGTTAGTCAGTTACTATATGCTGCGTCATAAGGTATTGCCCGGTATTACTGGTTGGGCGCAGGTTAATGGCTGGCGCGGTGAAACCGATACCTTGGACAAGATGGAAAAACGGATTGAGTTCGATCTTGCTTACATCCGTAACTGGTCACTTTGGTGGGATGTTAAAATCGTGTTTTTGACCTTTTTTAAAGGCTTTATTGGTAAGAACGTTTATTAGTCATTTGTTTGCTTAAGTTACTTCGATAGCGTGTCATTTCCCTTCTGGTTATACTTATTTTAGGTCATTTTGTTATGTCCTCGGACCATCTTGTTGAGCTTTAAAGATTAAAGCTGAGAATGGATTCCCAAAAAAAGATCTCGGGAATGACGGTGCGGGAGTCTCAGGAATGGCGGACTTATTAATCTGGGCATGATGGAGCTGGAACATCAGGATTCACAGAGTTGTGTATCTGGAATTATGGGGCTGTGAACTTTGAAGGTTGAAGCTGAGAATGGATACCCGATAAAAGATCTCGGGAATGACGGTTCGGGAGCCTCAGCAATCAAGGATTTATTAACCTGGGCATGACGGAGCGGGGGGGCTCGGGAGTTACTGGGCCTGGGATTTTCTGTGATTACGTAGCGTGGCTTGCGGGAATGACGTTTGCTGTCTTGATAATGACGCTGATACTCATCAGAGAATATTTGAGTTTTCCATTCAAGATTAAGTGACAAAAATTAAAATATCAACAGTTTTAAGTTTACGCATTGACGCCTTTGCGTCGGTGTTAATTATTCACCATGTATTTATTTTATAAGGATTTAAAGCATGAATATACCGTATAAGTTAAGTTGTATCGCGACTGTGGTTGCTGCGATAGTGATCGCTAATCCAGCTCTTGCTGCAGATGAAAAAGCCGGTGTTATCCGCACAGAGTCTGGGATTGATTTTATCCCAGGTTTAAGTGGTGGCCTTAAGTATGATGACAACATTACTAGTGCTAATGCTTCCGTGGATGAATTAAGTAGCTGGGTGTTAACAGTCACTCCAGCTGTGCAAGCGCAGTTATTAGACGGCAACAATGTTTATACAGTAGAAGCTGGTATTCAGTATGGTGATTACTTTTCCAGTAGTGATGATAATTTCTTGGATGGTTTGTTAAAAGCTAAATCTGAGGTTGAGCTTAATCAGTCAAATCGCTTCAATATTGAGGCGGCATATATTGTGGGTCACGAAGACCGAGGCAGTGGAGTGTTTGAGGGTACAAGTGGTGTTCTACAAGATGAGGCCAATACCTTTGATATTTTAAGTGCCGGTGGCTATTACGAATATGGCGCTAAAACCACGCCAGCTCGTGCCCGAGTTAATGCTAAATACTTAAGTAAAGAGTACAGTAACTTTGAGTCTATTACCCAGTATCGTAATTATGCTGATACCACATTAGGGGCGACGCTTTATTATGATACTCAGTCAGCAACCAGTATTTTTATTGACTTTCAAAACGTTAATACGGCATATGATGTTGTAGATCTTACTGGAGATCGTGATAGTACAACCAATACAGCAAAAGTAGGCGTTGAGTGGCAGGCTACGGCATCAACCGAAGGCAGCATTGGTATAGGTTATCAACGCAAAAACTTTGATAACAGTGCCCGTGAAGATTTCAGCGGTTTGTCCTGGGACGCCAAAGTGACTTGGACACCTTTAACCTATTCAAGTATTGATTTGACCACAGGTCGCGCAAGTAAAGATCCTAATGGTGTTGGTGACTTTATTAGAGCCACCAGTTATGGCATAAAGTGGAACCATGAATGGAGTGAACTATTTTCATCGTTTTTCGGTTTGAATCAAGTTACAGATGTGTACACAGGTATTGAACGTGAAGATAAAACCAAAGTGTATCAGTTTGGGCTAAATTACAATGTTACTCGTTGGTTAACCTTGAAAAGTGGGATTGATATTAACCAAGTCGATTCAACCGACACCCAGTTTGCCTTCGATCGCAATGTGTATTTTATTAATGCTGAAATGACCTTATAGGACCGCCATGAAGTATTTAGCGACATTTTTTACTGCTACTCTTATGCTGTTATTGGCATCAATGCCAATAACAGCTAATGCCGAAACCCAGAGTTACCGATTAGGTGCAGGTGATACCATAGTGATTAAAGTTTATGGTGAAGAAGCCTTAACTCTAGAAACGCAAATCACTAACAGTGGCACGATTAATTATCCATTTTTAGGCTCATTAACACTAATTGGTTTAACCATTAAAGAGGTGGAGCAAATAGTGTATCGCGGCTTAAAAGGTGATTACTTTGTTGAACCTAATGTGTTTGTGGGGATGGTTGAATATCGGCCTTTTTATATTCATGGTGAAGTTAAACAGCCTGGAGGCTATCCATATCAGCCGGGGATGACAGTTAATCAAGCAGTAGCCTTGGCGGGTGGATTTACGGAGCGTGCTTCGCAAGAAAAAATAGCTATTTCTCGCGAGGGTAGCAAAGTCGAGTCTGAACGCGGCACAATTAATAGTCCAATTCAAGCTGGCGATACCATTACTATTGAACAGAGATTTTTTTAATGAGCTTCCAAGAAAGACGCCAAAGTACTTTGCCTAGTGATGCCCTTAGTCCCACTGCAATGCAAATGGATCAGATTATTGATGTTAAAAAACTGCTGTTGCCATTATTACGATTTAAATGGCGTATTTTTGCATTTGCGTTATTGGTCACTGCATTAACCATATTTGTGGTGTTAAGCATGACACCAATATATAACGCGTCTTCGACCTTGTTGATTGAGTCTGAGCAAGCTAAGGCGATTAAAATTGATGAAGTGTATGGGATTAATTCTGGCCAACAAGAATATTATTTAACCCAGTTTGAAATCATTAAATCGCGCAGTATAGCCGAGCGTGTTTTTAATGAATTGGATTTAATTAATCACCCAGCCTTTAACCAACCGCCAAGTTGGTTTTCTGAGCTCAAGTCACAATTAAATTTTATTCCTGAAGAAGTTGCTACTGCTGTTGATAACCAGATTGGCAAGGATATAGCCAAGCATAAATTGATTGATGATTTTGCAGAAGATATTAACATATCTCCAGTGCGTAAAACTCAGCTTGTCAATATTAGTTACGAAAGTTCAGATGCGCAACTTGCAGCACAGATAGCAAATGCGATAGGTGATACTTATATTGTCAGTCAGTTAGAAGCTAAATTGGGTATGACCCAAAAAGTTAATACGTGGTTAGGTGGGCGCTTAGAAGATTTACGTTTAAAGCTGGACGAGTCAGAACAGAGATTAGAGCAATTTAAGTTAATCAATGGCTTAGTTGATGTTGAGGGGGTAACCGCATTAGACGCCAAAGAGTTGGAACGCTTAAGTGATGAAATTACTGTTGCAAGGTCGCGTAAAGCCCAGGCAGATAGTTTTATGGCAGTGGTTAAACGCTACGGTGCCACAGACATTAGTCGCCTAGAAAGTCTACCTGAAGTGACCTCGCATTTATCGATTCAAAATGTTAAGCGTGAAGTCGTCCTCGTTGAACGAAAAGTGTCAGAACTTCAACAAGTGTATGGTCCTAAACATCCTAAAATGATTGCTGCCCAAGCTGAACTTAATACGGTGCAGCAAAATTTACGCAAGCAAATTAGCCGTTTAGTACAAGGTATTGAGGATGAGGCCCAAACTGCAGATCAAACACTGCAAGCTTTAGAGGCACAGTTTAGTAAAGCAAAGGGCGCGTTTCAAAATTTAAGTACCAAAGATACTGATTATCAGCGCTTAGTCAGAGAAGTTGATACCAACAGACAGTTGTTTGATACTTTTTTAGCTCGTCAAAAAGAAACTGCTGTAACCGGTGATTTTGATTCGCCTGTGGCACGTTTTACTGATCGCGCCGTTGTGCCGTTATTACCTGAAAAACCTAAGAAAAAAATCATAATTATTTTGGCGTTTATGGCCAGTTTAGGCTTTGCCATGGTGCTAGTGCTAGTGCTGGATGCATTAAACGACACTATAAAAACCAGTGATGATGTCGAAAAATTATTATCGCAACGAGCTCTAGGTTATGTGCCGAAAGCGAAAAAAGGTACTAGTTATGAAGAAGTTAACTTTGCTTTTTATGATGCGAGTTTACCTTTACATGCCGAAGCGGTTAGAACCATTCGGACATCGATGTCATTAATGGCCATGGGCAGTGAACTTGCTACGATTGAAGTGACCTCGTCAAATCCAAATGAAGGTAAAACCACTACCTCAATGAACATCGCTTTTGCTTATGCCACTATGGAGAAAGTGCTAATTATCGATGCTGATTTACGCAAGTCTAGCCTAGGTATGCGCTTTGGGTTACCCACCTATCAGCCGGGGCTAGCTAATGTGTTATCGGGTACCGACAGTATACATAACAGTATCGTAAAAGATGTTAAGCCTAATGTGGATGTGATGCCAGCGGGTGCGGTGCCATTAAATCCACAAGAGTTATTAGCATCAGCTCAGTTTGCTGAACTACTCACCGAGCTTAAAACCCAATACGGTAAAATTATTATCGATACCCCGCCAGTGCATGCGGTTAGTGATGCGTTAATTATCACCTCATTGTGCGATGCCACAGTACTGGTTGTTAAAGCCGGTCATACCCGTAGCGAAGCAATTAAGTTAACCTTAGCTAAGTTGAACCAAGCCCGCAGTAAAGTGTTTGGCGTGGTGTTAAATCAATTTAACACCAAAGATGCACAACGTTATCAAGGTGATTATGGCTACTATCAAGCCTATGGTGCAGACTATTCCATAAAGGATAATAACCAGTCAGGCAAGGATAGCACTAAGGCATGATAGATTTACATTGCCATATATTGCCGAATATCGACGATGGGGCGAAATCAATTGATGAAGCCCTTGGTTTGATAGCATTAGCCGTCGAGCAAGGGGTCACTCGTATGGTGGCAACCCCTCATATTCATTTAGGGGTTTTTGACAATAACTTGCAAACGATCCATTCCGCTTATGGTGTGTTGTCGGATGCATTAGCATTAACTGATCTTAATATCGAAGTTTGCGTAGCTGCAGAAGTGCGTATTACGCCCGAGATTTTGCAGTTTATTGAACAACAGCAACTGCCTTTTTTAGGTCATCATCAGCAAAAAAATGTGTTGCTTCTTGAGCTGCCTAGCAGCCATATTCCACCGGGTACCGATAAACTGATCCAGTGGTTACTTGCCCACGATGTATTGCCAATGATCGCTCATCCTGAGCGAAACAGGGAGTTGCAAGCACATCCGGATAGGATTATGCCTTTTGTAAAGGCTGGGTGTTTGTTGCAATTAACCGCCGCATCTCTGATTGGTGATATGGGGCCTAGCCCACAGCAGTTGAGTGAATATATCCTTAAACGCAAGCTGTATTCGATTGTTGCATCCGATTGTCATTCGTTAAATCGTCGCCCGCCTAAGTTAGCCTTAGCCTATGATGCCATACGTCAGTTAGTTGATGAGGACTATGCTTATTCGATGACGACAGCAATGCCGGATAGTATTTCTAGTTCATTATTTGAACAGGCGAGGTAGTGAATGAGTAAGATGACCTGGTCTGCAAGGCGTGTGACATACGCACTTATTATTTTTGTTCTGCTGGGTTTATTGCCAATTTTGTTGCAGAAAGGTTTGGCCAATGCCTACTATTTTAAATCACGTTTTTACGTTGATCAGTGGCAAAGTGGCAATATACCGACATCATTACAATATTCGAATGCGTTATTGGCTGCCGACTATGCGGTTAAAATTGATGATCAGAATCCGCATTATTTGCTCACGCTAGTGAAAGTGATGGAGTGGGGCGCTTTTTCACAATTAGTTACCCCCAATAATGAGGTTTTTAATCAGCTTTACCGCGATGCGATTAATCAACGACCAACATGGCCAAATGCTTATAGCGATTATGCCTATAATCTAGCCTTTATTCAGCATGACTTAGCAGCAGCTTGGCCTTATTTACAACAGGCACTCCACTATGGCCCTTATACACCTGAAGTGTTGCATCAAATATTAGCGATAGGGTTTGCTCATTGGTCATCTTTAACGGCGACGCAAAAACAGTTGGTGTTTAGCACTGCAAAAATTGCTGCAATGGCTAATTGGACTATGCGCAATGATTTAAAAATGCTCGCCTTACAATATCAATTGACGCCGACTATATGTACCTACTTCAAGTACTTACCTGTGGATGTTAACCAAAATAATACTACATGGATTGAAAAGGATATGTGCCGGTAATGGATGATCGTATACGTAGTTCTCAGTCTTTTGGGGTGTTTGATCGCGTGATGATATTGGCAATATGCGCATTGATTGTGTGGATGCCAATTCCGTTAGGCAGTAATCGTATTTGGGCCTTAGCCATTTTAGAGTTTGTTATCGTAGTACTTGCGATTAGCCATGTGGTGTATTGTTTTAAACATAATGCACTCTTATTACGATATCGTTGGCAAAAACATTTACTGATCCCAACCGGAATGATGCTGGCCTATTTGTGTTTGCAGATCTTGAATTGGATCCCCGCGATTAATACGGTTGATGCTTATCAAACTGCTCAGCAATTATTAAAAACATTCTGTTATAGCCTGTTTATTCTGTTATTAACTCAATACTTTCAACATGCTCGAGCGCTTCGTTGGTTATTGATTGCGATTATCGTTTCAGGTTGCTTGCAAGCATTTTATGGTACCTTGATTCATTTATTACAACTCGATGTATCGCCTATATTTGGTTACCACGACGGCGATAGAGCAAGAGGTTCGTTTGTTTATCAAAATCACTTTGCTAATTATTTGGCGATATGTCTTTCTATCGCGTTTGGTTGGCTGCTATCTGAATTAAAGACCACTAAAAATGATCATGACGTTAGAGACATCATCGTTGGGTTATTGTCGACATTATTCAGCCGTAAACTTATTTTACGTTTAGCCATCATCATCATGGTGATTGGGTTAATTTTAAGTCGCTCACGCATGGGCAATGCCGGATTTTTTACCGCCTTGGGCCTTGTGTCTTTATTGTCGATGTTTATTTACCGTCGTCCACCCACCTTGTTTAAGCCTCTAGTGGTGAGTATTTTTATTCTCGATTTGTTGATTGTTGGTTCAATTTTTGGCGTTGATAAGCTCAAGCAGCGTTTAGATGATACTTCATTTGCGTCAGAAACTCGTGATGAGGTGGTGATTGATAGCATTCCAATTATTGAAGAGCATTTGTTCACCGGCACAGGTGGCGGCAGTTTTTATACTGTATTTCCACAATACCAGCCGCAGTTCTATTCTGGCTTTTATGATCATGCCCACAATGAATATGTACAATTTGTAGTGGAGTACGGCGTGGTGATGACAGCTATTTTAGGTTTATGGGTGTTGTATGCATTTTGGTTGGCATGCCGAACCATGTATTTACGTAACAATAAACTCTATAAAGGTGTCGCCTTTGGTTGTGCAATGGCTATTGTGCATATGCTACTGCGTATTTCTGTTGATTTTAATCTTCAGTCTCCTTCCAACACCTTACTCTTTTTAACCATCTTAACCTTGTGCTGGTTAGTGCGTTATTTGCCTTCTGATACACAGAAAAAGGTTAGGTAGGCCACTATTTTTGTTCTGTTTTTTTACATCATTTTTTAGCTCGTCATCCTCGAGATCTGTTATCGGGGATCCAGATGTTTCTTAGTTTTTAGGTCCCTAGGTCTTAGGTTCTAGGTTCTACATATTAGGCTTTGCCCAACCCGCTCGTCATCCCTGAGATCTGTTATCAGGGATCCAGGTGTTTCTTTTGACTTTTGTCTTGAATACTTAAAGCCAACACCTGGATTCCGGCTTAAAAGCATTGCCGGAACGACGTAGTTGGTAGTAATACCGGAACGACGCGATAGTGGGTGGTACTGGACGAAATCGTGCTGCTATTTGAATGCTCCACCCGCTCGTCATCCCTGAGATCTGTTATCAGGGATCCAGGTGTTTCTTTTGACTTTTGTCTTGAATACTTAAAGCCAACACCTAGATTCCGGCTCAAAAGCATTGCCGGAACGACGTAGTTGGTAGTAATACCGGAACGACGAAGTAGGAAGTAATACCGGAACGACACAATAGTGGGTGGCACTGGACGAAATCGTGCTGCTATTTGAATGCTCCACCCGCTCGTCATCCCTGAGAGCTGTTATCAGGGATCCAGGTGTTTCTTTTGACTTTTGTCTTAAATACTTAAAGCCAACACCTGGATTCCGGCTCAAAAGCATTGCTGGAACGACGAAGTAGGAAGCAATACTGGAACGACACGATAGTGGGTGTTTATTGTCACTTATTCTTTTTTACCTTTTTATTTTTGCTATTAGCTCACGCTAAATAAGGATATTTATGAAAGTTGTTATTCCCGTTGCCGGTTTGGGTACTCGTATGTTACCAGCGACTAAGGCCATCCCGAAAGAGATGTTGCCATTGGTAGATAAGCCATTGATTCAATATATTGTTGATGAATGTGTGAGCGCAGGGATTAAAGAAATTGTATTGGTAACTCATGCCAGTAAAAACGCCATTGAAAACCATTTTGATAAATCTTACGAACTTGAATCAACCTTAGAGAAACGTGTTAAGCGTCAGTTATTACATGAAGTACAGGCTATTTGCCCTAAAAACGTCACCATCATGCATGTTCGCCAGGGTGAAGCTAAAGGGTTAGGGCATGCTATTTTATGTGCTAAGCCGTGTATTGGTGATAATCCTTTTGCGGTTGTGTTGCCAGATGTCATTTTAGATTCGTATTCTGCTGACCAGCGTACCGAAAACTTAGCGTCAATGTTGATTCGTTATCGTGAATCTCATGCCAGTCAAATTATGGTTGCGCCAGTTCCGGATGACCAAGTTAATAAGTATGGTATTGCCGATTGTCACGGTGAAACGATTAATCCAGGTGACTCGACTAAAATATTTAATATGGTCGAAAAGCCAGAGATTGGAAAAGCACCTTCTAACCTAGCCGTTGTTGGTCGTTATGTGTTGTCAGAAAAGATTTGGGATCTTCTGGCTAAAACCTTACCGGGTGCCGGTGATGAAATTCAATTAACTGATGCTATTGATATGCTGA
>NZ_JACJER010000133.1:0-12207 GCF_014164185.1 Shewanella sp. SG44-6
CCTCAAACACCAAAACCTTTAACAGGGCGGCAAATTATACAGATGCTGGCCAAGATTAGCTAGTAATCAAATAGCCTTGTTATCGCATCAAAAATCAAACATTCACCTGGTTTGGCGCCCAACATGAGTAAAATAATGTTAGAATCGATTTCCAATTAAAGAGGGAAATTATGAAGCAACGCTACACATTAACTTTAGCCCACATTAATGATACCCACTCTAACTTTGAACCCAGCCCCGTTCAGTTTAGCCTCGAGAATCAACAAAAAACATATACCCTCGAAGCACGTTCTGGCGGATACGCACGTTTAGGTTATCAAATTGAACACGCCAGACAACAAGCAGCAATCAAACAGTCGCCTTTTATTTTTTTGCATGGTGGTGATAGTTTTCAAGGGACATTATATTTTAGAGAGTTTAAAGGTGCAGCCAACGCGCATTTACTAAACTTACTCAAACCTGATGCTATGGTAATAGGTAATCACGAAGTCGATGCAGGCAATAGCCCAGTTCAAGCTTTTCTAAACCGTATCGATTTTCCGGTACTAGCTGGCAATATGGACCTAAGCCAAGAAGACCGACATAAATCGGGCCGACTTTATGGCCATCCAATGCTGTACGATTTTGATGACTCAACTGAAACAGCCAAAGTATTAATTAAGCCATTTCATGACACTAAGTTAGCCATTATTGGTATTACATTAGATCAAATGCGCTTAATTGCACGGCCCGATCCTGACACCCACTTTGCCAACGCCATCGACACGACTTTGCGGACAATACAACGCTTACACCAGCAGGGTATCTATCACATTATAGTATTGAGCCATTTAGGCTTAGATCAAGATCGAGAACTTGCTGCAAAAGTTGATGGGATCAGCTTAATTGTTGGCGGTCATTCTCATACACTGCAAGGCCAACTGAGTGATATTGGTTGGAGTAATATTCCTTATGCAGAAACGATTAATTCAACGCCTATTTTACATGCAGGCAAATATGCAGAAACAATTGGCTTGGCTGAAATATGTTTTGATCAACATGGCAAAATAGTTGAATTACAGGGCAATAACTATTTTATGGTCGATGAAAACATCACAGTAACCACCAAAGACGGTCATGCCACAGACAGTAATACTGCCGCAACCTTAGTCAAACAACTTTTTGCTCATCCGAGTATTAAAGACGCACAACATGATGAACATATTCACTCAGTAATCCATACTCAATACAGACCATCATTAGATGCGATAGAAAATCAAATCCTTGGCCATATTCCTCGCGACTTTGTCCATACACGCTTACCAAGTAAACACTTACCTCATGGCAGTGAAATCGCCCCCTGGGTCAGTCGAAGCATGTATAAAGCGGCTAAAAATATTGAACCAACAATAGATTTTGCCTTGCACAATGCCGGTGGGGTAAGACAGTCACTGAACAAAGGCCAATTATCTTTAGCCGATGTTGTGGGGCGCATTTTGCCCTTTGAACTCCCTCTTACCTTATATAAAATTCAAGGTAAATACCTTATCGAAGCATTAGAGTCCGCGATAAACTCCGCGACCAATAACGGCATAATGGGTACAGGCGCAGGCAGTTTCCCCTACCCTTATGGCTTGCGCTACTTTTATGACGGTAAGCAAGCTAAAGGCTTAAGGATAACTCAGATTGATATCTACAAAGACGATCAATGGCAAACACTAGAACCTAATAAGCTGTATTTGGGAGTATCAAGTTCTTATACTGCAGCAGGTAAAGAAGGATACGAGGCATTATTACATGCTCATTGGCAGCAACCCATTAGTAATCAAACACTGCCTGAAGCTTTTATCGATTTTGTAAGCCAGCATGGACACCTTATTACTGGGCAACTATTTGCTAATGTTCACTACATTAGCCATCACGATTAAACCATCTAGTGATAATACCTAGCCACTGGCACACTCAAACGCTGCCAGCGGCTTTTACGACTTTACAAGCCAGCATGGACAGCTTATTACTGTGCAACTATTTGCTAATGTTCACTTCATTAGCCATCACGATTAAATCAACTAGTGATAATACCTAGCCACTGGCACACTCAAACGCTCCCAGCGGCTTTTACGACTTTGTCAGCCGGTATCGATAACTTAAGAGTGGGCAACTATTTGCTAATGTTCACTTCATTAGCCTGAACGATTAAACCATCTAGTGATAATACCTAACCGCTGGCAGATAACAATTATTCGTGCTAGATCACAGACCATAATCAGCTGAGATGGTTAAATAGCATAAAATTGAGCCAATCTCGTTATCCAGTGTCATCTGTAGATAAAATAGGAATACATACATGAAAGCTAAATTAATCGCATTTGCTGCCGCAGCCACTTTGGCTTTAGGTGTTTCCTCTGTGTGGGCACAAGGTGCTTTGCATCAAGCAGAAGTCATCGACACTATGAATGGTGGCGGTTACACCTATGTTCAGCTAAAAGAAGCCGACAAAACATACTGGGCAGCAGGCCCACAAACTGAAGTGAATAAAGGCGATAAAGTTGAAGTGTCTGAGCAAATGTGGATGACCGATTTTAAAAGTTCAAGCCTAAACAGAACATTTGATAAAATCATGTTTGTTGGCAACATTAATAAAAAATAGTACGTTTTATCGCAAAAATCTTACATAATTGACCAATCTTACCGATTGGTCTTTTTTATGAAAAACTCAATAAATCAACCAAGTCAAATCGTTGATTTTTCAGCGTCCTACGCTACTCAAGTAAGCCAGTTATACCATACTGCTGTGCAAGGTATTGAACATCCGAGATACCCGAAACTAAAACTTGATGCATGGTCATTAGCCCCCCGTTCAGCTAAGTTCTGGCAATTACAATGCAAGCGAAATAAAGCTTGGATTGCATTAAACAAGCAACAGGTCATCGGTTTTATTAGCCTAGAAACTCATTTTAACCACCAGGGTTATATTGACTGTTTATACGTGCACCCCAACTTCCAAAATCAAGGTATAGCAAGCTCGCTATACCAACACCTTGAACATTGGGCAAAGCAGCAACAATATCCATTTGTCAGTGTCGATGCGTCATATTTATCTAGAGCTTTGTTTGAGGCCATGGGTTTTGCCTTACAACAAGTCAGCTACCAACAAAAACGTGGCCAAACGTTTACCGGTTTCTATATGAAAAAAGCGCTCTGCACGCCACGAGAGGCCTCAAAGGACAGTGACTAGCGGTAACGGTATAAGTGTTAAAAGCCAAGATGCTAGGATGATAACGAGCGAACGCTTTGGCCGCTTTATTTAGCAGCGTAGCGATCTAGCAGGACGCAATCCGCCCTAGCCTCTAGGCTGTTACGTTCGTTATCGCTTGCCATCGCTTATTACCAAGGTCACCGCTTTAAAAGCGGTTGCAGCATTTCTTCTAGTCCATTGAGCTTCACTTCATACATTAATGCAAGCTGCTCACCAAGCTTACCTTCTGGAAAGCCTTTTGAATGAAACCACACTAAATAAGGTTCAGGTAACTGCAGTAACTTACGGCCAGCATATTTACCAAATGGCATGGTTTGATTAATCGCTTCTAATAATTGTTGTTCATTCATGACTTCGGTCCCACAGCTTTGATGGCTAAAACCCAAGTGTAACACGCTGCAAACCGTAAAAAAGTCCCTCATAGCGCCAACTATTACTTATATCAATTTCGAATAACAAAAGTAAAAATAAGATGTAAAAAGTGTATCAACAAGATATGAAAGCATAATATGCCAAATTAGCTGGCCAGTAATGGGGTACATGTTCCTCAGTAAAGTGCTTTAAGTGATTATAAAGTTTAACTTTTAAATAACATTCCAGCGTGCGACACCATGTTGTCAATTTTTTGCCGTACAAGCTAATTTAGTCAATTAAACATCTAGGCGACATTTATAAAAAACTGTCAAAAATCAGCTAATTGACCAAATCTAATTCAGTATTTAAAGTGAGTTTAGAATTATTTTTAGGTAAGTAACAAACTTGGTTGGGAGGGCTGTATAGATGATCATATTAGTAGGTGGTGAGAAAGGCGGCAGCGGTAAAAGCTGTTTAGCGCAAAATATTGCGGTGTTCCTGACCCAAGAGGCAGATGCCTGCGTGATTATGGTCG
Source organism: Shewanella sp. SG44-6 (assembly GCF_014164185.1). Lineage (NCBI taxonomy): Bacteria > Pseudomonadati > Pseudomonadota > Gammaproteobacteria > Alteromonadales > Shewanellaceae > Shewanella > Shewanella sp. SG44-6. Next base: position 4,128 of record NZ_JACJER010000133.1, read on the forward strand.
ACTGCGATCCACAAAGAACAACATCAGACTGGATCCAGGCTCGTAACAACAACCCCAAATTATCGGCGATAAACTGCGTACAGCTTTATGGCAAAATCCGTAATGACCTCCTCAGCTTAGAGCAACATTATGACTATGTAATTGTCGATTGTGGTGGTCAAGATAACCTTGCCTTACGAGCATCTATGTCAGTTGCATCACATGTATTAATGCCGTTAAGACCAAAACGTCGCGACTTGAAAACGGTCAGCCACATGGACGATATCGTGTCCACTTGTTTGATGATAAATCCCAAAATGAAAGCATCATTTGTAATCACACAATGCCCGAGCTTACCTAACCAAGCAAGTCGAATCAGCGAAGCAAAAGATGTTTGTCGTACTTACGATATTAACGTATTAGATGCAGTTAACTACAGTCGTAACATTTATGACGACAGTGAAGAATCGGGCTTATCAGTATTTGAATTAGAACCCAAAGGTAAAGCAGCAGAAGAGATGCGCAGTATTGCTTGCGAATTACTTGAGATCACCGATGCAAAGCAACTCCTTAAACAGCGCAATACAGCATCGAATGTGACCACATTGGGAGGAAATTATGGGACTAGCCGATCTCAAGAAAAACGCTTCGTCATGTAAGCAAACCAATAACATCGCAGTATCAATTGATGACTTTATTGCAGCTGCAGATCTCTACGCCGCCGGTAAAGGTGGGTCTCGACATGCGGTAACCTCTGAGGTTGTTGGCACCGAGAGTCAAACGAATATAATTGATTTTCTACAGCGTAAATACCCGCAGAAATTGGGGGCAATAAAATCAAATAGCAACAACAAAAAGCAACCTTATAAGCGCTGCACTTATACTTTAAGCGAGACAGCTATCACTCAGTTAGCCTTGCTGAGCCAGCAAGGCGGCATAGCAAAGTCAAAGCTGATTAGACAATTGATTTCACAATATTTCAGCTTATCGCCACTACAACAAAAAAGCTTAGAAGCTAATTTTAAAGATTAATCGTTAATTTACTTTGTGATTGGTCAGGATGTTCCCCTTTCTCCCCCCACCCTTTCACTGGCTAATAAATATGAAGGTCATATTTATTAGCCAGTGCTTTTTTCTAAAAACTCAACCTCTCATACCGCTGCACAAGTTAATATTTTCCCAGCACCTAGAGTTAATTTTTGCTAAAGCTTGAATTTCTTTACAAACAGCCCCATTAATCTCACATAGGGCAAAATTTTATAACAAACACAGCTAAAGCTATCGAATAACATCACGGAGTAGTGCGAAAACTTGTCAGCACAGATATAAGCTTGAAATAAAAACCAAAAAAACCTTTTTGACTATTAGGATCCTTCTATGATCGCGATTGTAACATTGCTCATTATATCAATGACCGCTATTGGATGGATTACCAGTAGTCAATGGCGCCTCAATCGTCAACGTAGCATAGTGGCTAGCAAACCATTTCCAACACTATGGCGTAATATATTAAAAAAGCGCTTTCCTTACTTTAAAGCCATGCCAACAGACTTGCAGCTACAGCTTAAAAAGCATATCCAAGTGTTTATTAGTGAGAAACAATTCGTCGGTTGTGACGGATTCGACATAAATGACGAAGTAAAAGTCACCATAGCAGCCCAAGCCTGTTTATTATTGCTCAACCGAAAAACTGATTACTATCCTAAACTGAAACAAATTTTGGTCTACCCAAGTGCATTTATTGTTCATCAAAACCGCACTGATATAGCAGGCGTGTATTCTACTCAGCGTAATGTGTTACTGGGTGAATCTTGGGAATATGGCAAGGTAGTGTTGTCATGGAACAGCACTGTAGAAGGCGCTGCAGATCCGTTTGATGGCAGCAATGTGGTTATTCATGAATTTGCTCACCAACTTGACCAAGAAGATGGTAGCGCCAATGGTGCGCCTCCTTTACGAGATATCACCTCATATCGTTCTTGGTCTGCTACTCTGGGGCAGGAATTTAAACAACTTCAGCATTGCGCTCAACAGCATATCCCGTCATTATTCAATTATTACGGCGCAACTAATCCCGCAGAGTTTTTTGCTGTAATAAGTGAAACATTTTTTGAACGACCTATTGAGTTTTACCAACAACATAATCAATTATATAAAGAATTGAGCCAGTTTTATCAGCTAGATCCAATAAATTGGCATTAGATAAGTCATCAACATAATAATAATTCATAACGTAAAAGGAATACTATGCAATCAATCATTAACAGACTTGGATTTATTGCGGTGTTAATGACCACAGTAGCAGCCTTCGACTTGCATGCAACAGAAGCCGATGACACCTCACTTGGTCAAAGCCAAACCGAACCAAAAAACAAGCAAGTGAGCCAACAAGTAAGCTCCGAAAGCGAAGCCGTGATTAAGAATATTAGCCAGGCAAATGAATTAATTGACAGCCAAGGTTTATCTGCAAAGGACAGCCAAGCCGTCAGCGCTTTATTAAACCAGTTACATGAAAGCGCAGCAGCAGCTGACTGGACGACTTATTTTAGTCTTTATCACCCACAAGCAGTGTTTATTGGTACCGATAAGTCAGAACGATGGGATATGCTTGAGTTTGAACGCTATGCCAAACCCACTCAAGGTTGGCGTTACGATGTAAAGTCTCGCCACTTACTGCAAATTGACGATACCATTGTATTTGACGAACAGCTTTATAGCCCAGAATATGGCATTAGCCGAGGAACAGGTGCATTAGTTCAAACGGTTGATGGTTGGAAAATAGCACAATATCATTTGAGCTTTCCGATACCAAACGACAAAGCTAAACGTATTACTAGCTTAATTATGCAATAATCATCAGTTCATCAGGGTGACCATGTTTATTATCACGGTCACCCTTTTGTTTAAGAGCAGATGCTTAATATCCAGTGATAAACCTTTAACCCACCCAATAATAGTCAATAACTAAATAGCCTTGTTATGCCATCGACACCGCAAAACACACATTTGCCAACTCACTAAAGTGAGTAAAACTGTCAAAATCGTCTTGTTCAAAATGACGCCCAGAGCCCAACCTATCGGCATAAAACAAGCCTAATACTTTATTTCCAACAGATAATGGGGCTAATAGAAATCCATTTTGGGAAAATCGTTCCACAAGCACATCATCTACTTGTACTTTGCATTCATTGCTGGTTGGTGCATTAACCCAAAAGCTCTTTTTTTGCCCAATACACTGAGTAAAGACCGATTGGGGATCATCAAGTTCAATCACAAATGCTTGCTTTAATAATTCAGCGCCATCGCCCATCATCACTCTTGGCTGTAATAGTTTACGACTCGGTGATAATAACAATACACCGCATCGGTCTAAACCAACACCGGTTAGCATGCCCTCTAATGTCGTGTGCATGATTTGATTAAAATCAGTTTTTACCGCAGCGTAATGGGTTAATTGCCTCAGTTTACTTAATTGATAAGCGTGATTGGTTTCACGTACCTCAGAAGGCACAACTGGAGCATCAATATTGTCTAATACATTAGCGGTATGAGGTAAATAAGACACAATCGCTTTAGCACCGTATTCGATAGCTAGCTTATGGGTTGTTTCACTGCAATCAATAAACTTTTCAGTAAATTTAGCCACACTGATGTCTAACATATCGGCGGCTTGGGATAAGCGCTTATGCAACTCTTCAGCATTAACGTTAGGTTGCGATACTATCTCCGATAACTTATCGGCTAAAAAAATACAACGGATTTCGGGCATACGTTCATCTGGCTGCGTTAACGATTTAATTAACACGTCACCTAACCCCCAGCTTCTGGCAATACTCTGGGTAAGCTGAATAAATGACGTACCAAGCTCAGCTCGTATCAATGAGTTTTGCTCTATTTTATCATCGGTTGATAACAGTTTTTTATCTAGCTGTTCGGTTAGCTCACCGCCCATGCTCCAAAAAGCACTTTCACCGATGCGATACAACAAAGAAGCGATAAAAACTTCTTCACGTAACGATTCTCCTCGATCGCTCATCATCATTCTGGCGAGCATGGCCGCCTGAAAAGATTGCGCCATCAGCTTTAACAAGCGTTGATAAACACTGGCACTCAGATGTTTGTTTTCGAGTAAACTGGTCAGTAGTTTTGCGGTAATGCAAATATTACGAATAGTATCAAATCCGAGTACTACGGCTGCGCGGCTGACAGTCGACACCGGATTAATACCTTTATTGTAGGTAGCACTGTTTGCTACTCGCAAAATTCGCGAGGTAAGTGCGTTGTCGTGCATGACACTTCGACCGAGTAAAGATAATGAAGATACATCGTCTTTAGCCAGCTTTTCTAAATCACGCACTGTGGAACATAATGCAGGCATTTCTTGATCACTGATACGCTTGGTCCAATAATCAGCCCCTTTTTGCTGAGTCATCGCCTTCAAAATTTAACCTAAATGTAACAAACATTGATTTAGTATACTCAATTTCAACACAGTGTCTTGTAGAGATTGTCATTAGAGCAAGCTAGCTCACGCATCAAAGTAAAACAACGATATTTGCTTTCAAATGACGTGGCAATAAACCAATGAATAAGTCGCAATCACTCTCATGGTTAGTAAATGATGTGCTAACTGCGTCACTTTATTTATATTTTAGTGAACACCATTTGAGTTGAATCTGTTTGATGTGCAGAGTAACAAGCATGAGATAAAAATTAAGCAAAAAAAAACGGCTCACAAGAGCCGCAATCACAAATAATGTGGTTAAAAAGCTTACGGGTAGGAAGTAGCCAAACAATCAGGATTAACAACTAAGTAAAACTTATAATCCAACATCCTTGGATAAAAATCCCGTGCTGCCTGTAGGTGAGCTGCACGGGGTTACAACAGCCACAAAGTGACTAAACTTGTAAAACGGTTGGGACTATAGGTTAAAACTGTTCTTCTTCAGTAGAACCTGTTAGCGCTGTTACTGATGATTTACCACCTTGAATACAGGTTGTGACTTGGTCAAAGTAACCAGTACCCACTTCTTGCTGATGCGATACGAAGGTATAACCTTTCTTAGCCGCAGCAAATTCAAGTTCTTGAACTTTTTCAACATAATGCTTCATGCCTTCACCGCGAGCATAGTCATAGGCTAAATCGAACATGTTGTACCACATGTTATGAATGCCCGCTAACGTGATGAACTGATACTTGTAACCCATGTTAGACAGCTCTTGCTGGAATTTAGCAATCGTGACGTCATCTAGGTTCTTCTTCCAGTTAAACGATGGAGAACAGTTATAAGCTAATAGTTGATCTGGGTACTTAGCATGAATAGCATCAGCAAACTTCTTCGCTTCTTCAAGACAAGGTTTAGCCGTTTCACACCAAATTAAATCAGCATACGGAGCATACGCAAGACCACGAGAAATGGCTTGGTCTAAACCCGCTTTGACACGGTAGAAACCTTCGCTAGTGCGTTCGCCAGTTACAAAGTCACGGTCATATTCATCACAATCTGAAGTCATTAAATCTGCAGCATTGGCATCAGTACGTGCAATAACTAACGTATCAACACCGCTCACATCTGCAGCTAAACGCGCAGCAACAAGCTTTTGTACTGCTTCTTGGGTTGGAACAAGAACTTTACCGCCCATGTGACCACACTTTTTAACCGACGCGAGTTGGTCTTCAAAGTGAACCCCAGCAGCACCAGCATCAATCATCGACTTCATTAGTTCGAAAGCATTCAGTACGCCACCAAAACCGGCTTCAGCATCTGCAACGATTGGTAAAAAATAATCAGTATAATTGTCATCACCAGGATTAACTTCTTTGCCCCATTGAATTTGGTCAGCTCGGCGGAATGAGTTATTAATACGGCTCACAACCGCTGGAACTGAGTTTGCTGGGTAAAGTGATTGATCAGGATACATGGTGCCCGCTAAGTTAGCGTCCGCAGCAACCTGCCAGCCTGATAGGTATATTGCTTCGATACCTGCTTTTGCTTGTTGTACTGCTTGACCACCAGTAAGTGCACCCAGCGAGTTTACGTAGCCTTTTTTAGCGCCGCCGTTAACCAGTTCCCACAATTTTGCAGCACCCATTTTAGCAATCGTGTTTTCTGGTACAACAGATCCACGTAATGCGACAACTTCTTCAGCAGTAAAAGGACGCTTAACAGATTTCCAACGTGGATTTTCAGCCCAATCTTTCTTAATTGCATCAACCTGTTGCTGACGAGTTAGTTGTGTAGTCATAGTGTCGCTCCTTTCTGTGTGAGGGTAGCAAAGTGAATCGTTCAACTTTGCTTAATTCAGTGGTGTTGTAATTAATATTCTGTTACTGGCATTAAGCCGTTAACAGTTCGTATCCGGGTAATGTTAAGAAATCAACTAACTCATCTGAGGTAGTAATTTGTTCAAATAACGTTGATGCTTTAGCGAACTGGCCTGCATTAAAGCGTTCTGCGCCGAGTTCCTTCTTAACGTTGGCCATTTCTTCTTTCAACATATCTTTAAATAATGCTTTAGTGACAAGCTTGCCATTTGATAGACTTTTGCCATGTTGAATCCATTGCCAAATAGAGGTGCGTGATATTTCTGCCGTAGCAGCATCTTCCATCAAACCGTAAATGGGTACGCAACCATTGCCCTGGATCCATGCTTCGATGTACTGCAATGCAATGCGAATATTCAAACGCATGCCCGCTTCGGTTTTTTCACCATCGCAAGGTTCAAGTAACTCACTGGCTAAAATCGGCGCATCAACATCACGAGTAATGTGCAATTGATTGGTTCTATCACCACCAATGTAATCATTGAAAATTTTCATTGCGGTATCAGCTAAACCAGGATGAGCCACCCAAGTGCCATCGTGGCCATTGCGAGCTTCTAATTCTTTATCACCACGTACTTTTTGCAGTACCAGCTCGTTAGTCGCTTCATCTTTTGCTGGAATAAATGCCGCCATTCCGCCCATCGCTAATGCACCACGCTTATGGCAGGTTTTAATCAATAAGCGTGAATAGGCACTTAAAAACTTGGTGTCCATGGTGACGGCTTGACGGTCTGGTAAAACACGATCTGGATAATTTTTTAAGGTTTTTATGTAACTAAAGATATAGTCCCAGCGACCGCAGTTTAGTGCGACTATGTTTGAACGAAGCTCATAAAGAATCTCTTCCATTTCAAACACTGCAGGCAAGGTCTCAATTAAACAGGTACATTTAATCGTGCCAGGTTCTAAGCAGAAACGCTCTTCAACAAACGCAAACACTTTAGCCCACCAACGTGCTTCCACATGACTTTCTAGCTTAGGAATATAAAAATAAGGCCCTGATTTTTTGGCCAAAAGTTGGCGGTAGTTGTGATAAAAATACATCGCAAAATCAACTAAACCACCAGGTATAGGTGTGCCTTTATACTCAATGTGTTTTTCAATAAGATGTAAACCACGTACACGAGCAATTAACACTGCTGGATCTGGATTTAACGAGTAATGCTTACCGGTTTCTGGAGCGGTAAAATCAATATCACCACGAACGGCATCGCGAAGGTTAATCTGACCTTCAACAATCTTTTGCCAGCTCGGTGCTAATGAATCTTCAAAATCAGCCATAAACACTTTTACATTGGCGTTTAAGGCATTAATGATCATCTTACGGTCAACCGGGCCAGTAATTTCAACTCGTCTGTCGGTCAAATCATTAGGCATACCACGGATAGTCCAATTGCCATCTCGTATTGCACGGGTTTCAGGTAAAAAATCTGGTAGTTCGCCATTATCAATACGTGCTTGCTTTTGCTTACGCAGTTTTAGTAGTTCTGGCACTTCATCAACAAACTTGGCACATAACGAATCAAGGAAAGCCACGGCACCAGAATTAAAAACCTCTTCTTGGCCATTAACAGTGGGGCCAATAAAAGTGAGATCGGTTTTAACCGAATCATCAGCATTTGCTGTGGACTTACTGTACTGGGCTACTAGTTGTTCTGCCGTCATAATAATGGCTCCCTAAATGCTGTCTGTTTTGATATTGGTGGACATGCTTCTCTGTATAACGCTATCTACTGCTAACTCATTTATGCCACATTCTTGTATCAACTGAATCAC
>NZ_JACJER010000134.1:0-12159 GCF_014164185.1 Shewanella sp. SG44-6
TAACACGTTAGTACCTTGAGAGGTATCAAGCGTTTTTCTTGCTTACCTAAGGTAAAACCTCAATTTTTTTATTGTTAAATAAACTTATTATTTAGCAATAGTCTTGTTGTTATCATGTTTCCAATATCATCCATGAGCATTTAAATAAGTCGATTTACCTAACTTGTATGCCTGTGATTATTCATATGTTACGACACTTTATGGCATACAGCGTCTGACCGAGACAATGACTCCTTTAGTATAGACTTAAATTTTAAAACAAGAGCAAGCAATCGAATTTAAACCATAAACCTCATTAATTGATGTTTATCGACTTTTGATTTTGAGTTAATTAAGTCGTTAATGTGATGTGGTTCAGTGTGATATGGGCTTTAAGTCTTTGTGGGAATGGGGCTGATATAAACGATTTCTTTTTATTTACAAATTTAGCACTGCGGCACAAGTTTTAGCTCAAGGGGATGACTTCTTTGTTGTGCGTTATCGGATGCTGATCAACGACAACCTGATGTTAACATTGCAACAGCTCCCTAGTATGGATGAGAGTTTTGAGTATCGATTTAAGTCATGGGATGTTATAAGTTGCATTCAGTGACAATCTAACAAACGACAATAGAACCGTTTCATTCTCGTCAGTTGGCGCGATATTTAGATTTATGCGGTTAAAAAATAGGTTAACGATAAAATGATAAAAGTTGGTGTAATAGGCTATGGATATTCTGCGAAAACATTTCACATTCCATTGATTGAATCGTCGGCATCTTTTGAATTAGTTGCAATCAGTAGTTCTCAAACAGAATTACTTAGGATGAAATATTCTGCTATTTCACTTTATGATAATGCACCTGCGTTAATCGCGGGTGCCGACCTAGATTTAATCATTATTACCGCGCCCAATAATGTTCATTTTTCATTGGCAAAATTATGTTTAGAAAAAGGCATTAATGTTGTTATCGAAAAACCTATGGTGACCACAAGTTTACAAGCGATAGAGTTAATTCAGCTTGCTAAGGATCGCGGTTTATTATTGTCTGTTTTTCATAATCGGCGTTGGGACGGCGATTTTTTAACTGCTAAAAGCCTTTTGCAACAGAATCGATTTGGTAGTGTACGATTCTTTGAATCTCATTTTGATCGTTTTCGCCCCACCGTTCGGCCAAGATGGCGAGAACAACCAGGCGAGGGCGCTGGTATTTGGTTTGATCTTGGTGCTCATATCGTTGATCAAGCTATCTGTCTTTTTGGTTTGCCAGAAGCTCTGACAGCAAGATGCTTACCGTTAAGAGAAGGATCGCAAACGACGGATTACTTTCATGTGATACTCCATTACGAAAAACTTGAAGTCGTGCTGCACGCGAGTTCATTTTCAGCAGCTCCAAATATGCGTTTTCGTATTGAGGGTACGCAGGGAACATATGTTAAATACGGTTTAGATCCTCAGGAAGAGCAATTAAAAACCGGTATTACTCCAAATGATCCATTGTATGGTGTGGAAAAGGCCGCCAACTATGGCCGTTTTTACGGTGAAATTTCGGGCGATACTAGTGGCCAAATTAGGGAAACCACAGTCGAAACAGTCAATGGTTGTTATCAGCAATATTATGCCGAAATAGCACAAGCAATCACTTTAGGTGGTCCTAATCCTGTTGAACCAAATGATGTCGTCGAGGTGTTACGGATACTTGAGTTAGCGGAAATAAGCAGTATGAGTGGTAAAACAATGCTCATGCCTAAAGTTAATCGTTAATCTTTTGGATTCACTTGTGTCTATGATGAGCCTAATAGCTTGCTCTACCTCAAACCGAGGTTAACATTGATTTGGCCATCACAGTGTCAATTATCATCCACATTAGAAAAGGTGATCTTTGGTCATTGTTGATTGCTGTACTGCGTTCTACATTGCTGCTGATACCACAGTATTAAGCCACCACAGCACCGATAATCACTGTTATGGTGCAAGTGTTTTTTGTCAGCCGTCAGCTTTTTCTCATCATTCATTAACCTGGTTAGGCCCATTTAGGTGTGGATGGGGAGAAAGACGCTTACGGTTAATCCGCCTTGTTTTACATGGCTAAAGTTGAGTTCGCCTTGATAGCTATCGACGATATCTTTACAGATGGACAGACCCAAGCCGTGGCCTTGGATACTCTCATCTAGCCTGACTCCACGATTAATAATCATAGATAATGCCGCATCTGAGACTCCCTCACCATCGTCGCTTACCTCAATGAGATAGCCAGCTTTAGGGATACTTTGCTGCTTGATCTGTATTTCAATATTTTTATTGGCATGTTTGCAGGCGTTATCAAGCAAATTACCCAGCAGTTCGAGTAAATCGTCGCGATCAAAGGGCATGACTAAACCGTTATCGTAGTGGCTTAGAATGATCTGCTGGGGGTAGATGCGCAACATCACTTGGATAAGTGGCGCGAGATCATCATCTAGAACGGTAAAGCGGCCAGGCATAGAGAGGCCAACAATTTTAGTGCGCTTGAGCTCCCGCTCTATAATGTGGTGCAGGTTTGATAATACCTTGCTGCCTTGCGCTCTTTGTTCCGGTGGCAGACTTTCTAGATAGGACTGCAACCCTTGCAGAGGGCGTTTCATTTCATGAGCTAAGTTACCAAGGGCATTGCGGGATCGTTGTACTCGCTGACCCAACTGATTAACTAAGCGATCTATCTCTTCAATCAGCGGAACTATCTCACTCGGCATGTTGCCAGGATTAATTTCTTGCCCTTGGGTACGCATCTGCCTTATGGCTTCAGGCATCTGTTCTAAGGGTCTAAATCCGCGTTTGAGTAGCTGATTTTGTGCAAGTAATAGAATAATAATCGTGAGTAATACCGCCGCGCTGGCAAAGGCTAAAAAGTGTACTTGAGTTTGTTCAAGGGCGCTGATGTCTTCCGTTATCCAAAGGATAACTAATTTATCGTTCTTGATAATCGCTTGACTGAATATTAACCAATGTTCTTTGCCCACAAATTGGCTGGCTTGTTGTTGCTGACCTGCTTTTAGAGCGGGAATACTTATTTCATGGTCGAATAAGGAACGCGATCGCAGAGTTTGCGTGCCAATCTGAATGGCAAAGTAATGTCCTGAATTTACCCTATGGTAGACATTGGGTAAACGGTCTGAGGTGAGCGACCAAGTGGTATCAGGATGTTGTTCAAGTGCGGAGATCAGACTGTCGGCATCATGTTGCAGGCGCGAGGCGACAAAGTCTTGAGTTAATATTTGGATACCCTGATACAGGAAATACAGTAATAACACCATAGTAAAGGTAAGAGTGATCAGTAAGTTACGGGTAAGATATCCTTTGAGTGAATACACGCTTATTGCTCCTTAAGCCGATACCCTTGGCCACGACGAGTTTCAATATAATCTTTGCCCAAACGTTGACGTAAGCGATTAACATATACCTCAATAACATTACTGTCTTTGATATGTTCCTCCTCATATATGCGCTCACTTAGCTCTGTTTTAGAGACTATTTTGCTTGGATTGACCATCAAATAATGCAGCAGGCGATATTCAATTTTAGTCAGCTCTATCACTTCACCATCGCAATTAGTCACGGCTTGTTTGTCGACATCAAGAGAGACGCCTGCATGTTGTAATACATTATCGGCACGACCAAAATGACGGCGAATTAATACTTCGAGCCTTGCGAGTAATTCTTCGACATGAAAAGGTTTGCCTAGGTAGTCATCTGCTCCCGCTTTGAGACCATCAACACGCTCGTGCCAGGCATCACGCGCGGTGAGGATAAGTACTGGCATGGCTAAACCTTGTCGTCGCCATTGACTGAGAACCTCTAAACCTGGCTTGCCGGGTAAGCCGAGATCGAGGATCACGGCTTCGAAGTTTTCCTCCTCTCCAAGAAAAGCCCCATCGATACCATTATCTGCATGTTCGACTGCATATCCAGCCTTGTTAAGGGCGGGAATGAGGCGAGCGACTAGATCGGTATCATCTTCAATAAATAGCAAACGCATTAGTCGACCTTTTCTTTTAACCACTCGCCGGTTTTGGCGTCAATCTTGATCTCATACACTATGCCATCATCGCGTAAAATTTCGAGTTCGTAGATGATACGTCCATGTTTTTGCTCAACTTCTAGGTCGAGCAATCGGCCATTTAATCGTGATTCATAGCGTTGCATTATGCTGTCAAACGATAACACTTTGCCTTCTTTTACCCACTCTACTACTTTGCTTGAAAGATCATCATCGTGAGCATCACAGCTTGAGCTGCTAATCATCCCAACGGCCAAAACCAGGAATATTAACGGTATCTTCATTGAATACGCCCTTCTCTGCGAGGTTGTGGCAATTACTGCATTGACTGAATGAGCCGACTTTAGGGTTATCTTGTACCATGCGTTTAGGGATCTTATCGTGTTTACGAATAAAAAATGCCTGCTCGGTGATTTTTTGCGGCCCCATGCCTGCTATTAATGGCTTACTGTTTTTTAGCACTTTACCATTTTTAGCTGCATGTAGAAGCAGATACTCCTCAATTCTAGCCGTTGCTTGAGGGTCTAGGCTGGCGTTATCACCAAAATGATCCTCAAGATTAGCTGTGATGGCGCGCCATTTTTCTGCAGGTAATAAATTGGCAGGGTAGGCCATGTGGCAACTGCCACATTCGGCGCTATATTCCACATTCTGTGGAATTCCCCGCCCTCGGTTATGGTCATCGTCGGCATATCCTGTGCCTGTTAGAGTCAGGCTGATACCGATAATACCAATGGCTAATGCGGCTGCCGTAATCGATGAACCTGCAATCCAGCTTATCAGATGCGTTTGCTTTGTCATGATATGTTCCTTTGTTCGCTGTTGTCTTTAATAAAAATAATGATTGTTTATCACTGGTTAATCTTTGTTATTGCTGGCTTAACCAGAGTAAAGCATCGCCTTTTTCTTGTGCTGTACAGTCGCGTTTGAAGGTCCAATTACAGTTACGAGTAAACCATTTTTCTATTTTTGCTGTGTCTGTTAGACGAGCTTGTGTGATAGATGGCGCCATAGGATCAATCATCTTACGGGTATTTTGGTGCATGCCCATTTCGCTGACTTTAGCCGTGTGGCAGCTAGTGCAGCTACGACCATCCATTTCCTTCATCCATAATGTTTGTCCCGCTGCCGCAGAGAATGGCCCTGCGCCTCGGGATTGATAGTTTTGCAGTTGCCTGCCAATGCGCTCGGCACTTAAGGGGAGGCTATCCACTTTACTGTTAGCGGCATTTACACCAAAGCTGGTGAAACTAATGCTCGTGATAGCAAGGCAAGCAAGGGTTAAACTTATATTGCTCAGCATTAAGGCCGATATCTTAACTAGATTAAGCTTTTGGCTAATGGTGGGTTGAGTCATTGTGTTCATAGGGCATTCCTTTTGGGTTAAAAATGTCAGGTTGACGATGAAAGCTCACTATATGAGTACTTTCTATCTCAAAAATAGATTGATTAAATCAGTGTTACTTTTCTAGTGGACGGTGCTTTTTGCCGGTAATCATGGCTCTGATTAAGTTTTCTTTGTGGAGCAAGCTGCTGACTAGCACGCCGCCGACATGGATAACCACTAAGAACACGGTAAAGTTGGCAAAAAACTCATGGACTTCTTTTATTGCGCCTTCTGGCCAGGTGGCAAAAAAGCTGGTGGCTAATGGCCCATATCCATCGGTGGCGTATAGGGCCATTCCTGAAAATCCGGTGATGGCGATACTGATTATCAAGGTGATGATCATCAAGGCTCCTGCTGGGTTATGGCCGACATAATCTTTGGCTTTACCAGTGGCAAGTGCCTTGACATAAATTAAGGCGTTTTTAGGCCGAGTGACAAAGTTACTGAAGCGCGCATGATGAGTTCCAATTACACCCCATAACAAGCGAAACACCAGCAGGATTAAAATGCTGTAACCTGCGTAGCTGTGGATCGTCATCCATTCATCTTCGCCCTCTGTGAGGTACGCTAAGGTAAAAAAGCCAACGAGTGACCAATGGAATACGCGGATCAACACATCCCAGACTTTAATGGTTTGCAGTGTATTTGATGACATAATGTGACTCTCCTAATTGTGGTCTAGGAGTAGGTTACTGAACCCAAACTTAAACCTCGCTTAAATTTTCAGAAGGTCAAAGGAGTTGCTTTAAGCTGAAATGATATGAGCCCAGCGGGCTTTATGATTGATTAGCAAAAACGTTGCTGTTGAGCTTTATGGTTTCGAACAACCAAATAGCAAGGATGTGCAAACACTTGTTGAGTGGGGATTGTCACTTTGAGGAATATAAATATTGAGCACCCTATTAATAGGGTAAGGCAGAATCATTATTGGCTAACACAGCTTGTATTCATGTCGATGGCGGTAGATTGTTATCACTGTTTATCACTGTTTATCACTGTTTATCACTGTTTATCGATTTAAAAGATGGTTTCTTCAAAGCAATAGCCTAGTTTTCGCCAACAAGGTTATTTCAGCAAAGCAGAACTGCTTACTGTCAATCAAGCAAATGAACCGTGGCAATGGCAATAATGGGAGCCACGCTATAAGATTCTGGCCCCATGGTTTTGTTGAATAGACTTAATGCTTTGTCAGATACTGGTTAAACATTTTTAACGGCAAGGGTTTACTAAATAAATATCCTTGGTAGTTTAAACAACCTTTGTTAGTCAGTAGTTCTTTCTGTTTTTCTGTTTCAACGCCTTCAGCGATCACCTCTAGATTTAAACTATTTGCCATGGCAATAATGGTCCGCACAATTGCCCTGTCATTGGGGTCATTTTCAATATCTTGAATAAATGATTGGTCAATTTTAAGCTGATCCAGGGGTAAGCGTTTCAGGTATTGCAAGGACGAATATCCGGTACCAAAATCGTCGATAGAAAATTTGATCCCCCGCGCCTTAAGAGCGGTCATTTTTGTAATTGTATCTTCCATATTTTCCAATAAAATACTTTCTGTAAGCTCTAGCTTAAGTTTCTCTGGGTTAATATTCGCCTGACTCACGATAGTTAATACATTCTCAACAAATGCTGGAATGCCCATTTGTCTTGCACTAATATTCACGGCCAAGGTCAAATGAGCTGATTTCGGTTCTAATGCCCAAGTTGCAAGTTGCTGACAGGCTGTTTCTAAAACCCAATCTCCCAAGGGTAAAATCAAACCTGATTCTTCCGCAATAGCAATAAACTCTAAAGGTGAAACAATACCTCGATCCGCAGTATTCCAACGAATTAGCGCTTCAGCTCCCGTTACAATACCCAATGAGTTAATCTGAGGCTGATAATAAAGTTCAAATTGTTTTCCCTTGCTAATGGCTTCGCGTAATTCGGTTTCAATACGAATACGCGAAATAAGATGGGCCTGCATGTCGGGGTCATAGAAAAATAGCGCACAGCCACCTGATTTTTTAGACTGATACATAGCAATATCAGCTTGCTTAAATACTTCATCAGCATTTTGATGGTCAGCACTTAATAATGTAACACCAATACTAGGGGTTATAAGATATTGATGAGACGCAAGTTGGTAGGTTTCTGACAATGAGTGGAGAATTTTTTTGCCGACAACTTCCGCTTCTGACACCGCGACAATCGCTTGTTCACTGAGCCCTTTAAGCATGACCACGAACTCATCACCACCTAAACGAGACACGGTATCACTCTCTCTTACACAAGCTTTGATGCGACTTGCAACCTGCTGTAATAATAGGTCACCCATATCATGGCCTAATGAGTCATTGAGCGCCTTGAATTTATCTAAATCAATAAATAAAAGAGCGGCTTGCTTTTTACTGTGTACTCTTGCCGCGAGCTCCTGATTTAAACGGTCGAGTAATAGGCGCCTATTCGGAAGCAGGGTCAGTGAGTCAAAAAAAGCCAGATTATTAACTTCATCTTCTGCATACTTTCGTTCAATTGACACACTGGTTAAGCGAGCTGTTCTCTTAATGAGTTCGATATCATCTGCAGAAGGTGTCGCCACTTCACGGCAATACATTGCAAAAGTACCTAATGTTAAGCCTGATGAAGAGATAATAGGCTGAGACCAGCATGAAGCTAAGTTTGCCTGTGTTGCCAGTGCTTTATAATTACTCCAAAAAGGATGTGTCTGAATGTCTTCAACAATGACCAGTTCTTTAGTGAACGCCGCAGTGCCACAAGAGCCAACACCTATGCCAATTTCAACCCCTTCAAGCGCTTCATTATAAAAGTCAGGTAAGTTAGGGGCGATCACTTTAATAAATTTTTTACCGCTTTTATCAATCAACAGAATGCTGCAAATAAATTTTTCTTTTAGCCCCTCGATCCCTAAGACGATCGATTCAAGAATATCATCTAAATTTTTATTTTGGGCCAATAACTCTAATGTATGTGTATGGAATTTATCATAAGCTTCAATTTTTTCTCGCTCGTGAATCTCGTGATTGAGTTGAGTATTTTGGTCATTAAGACTCGTTAAATGAGTCAAAATACCTTCTTGCATACTGACGATACTATTTGCCAGCAGCCCTAGTTCATCTTGCTTATAATTTGAGAGTCGAGTCACCTGATTTGTCTCACTAAACCGACGCACAACCGCGACCAAGTTCTTCAGGGGGCGCACAAATATTCTCGCCACTATGAGTGAAATAATAATACCGAGAAAACTCAATCCCAGAACAACCCGCAGGCCTGTTTCAGTCAAAATGTTCGTTTCAGATAAAGCAAAATCAATCGGCACAGTTAACCCGATAATCACAAAGCGATTACCGGTAGATTGACTAAAAGGAATACTGGTAAATCCACCGATACTTTCAATATTATCAAAACCTAGCGTTTGGCGAATCGTGACGGCTTGTACGCCAGAATTAATAATTTGATCAACCGGCTCAAAGGTATCTTGTACTAAAAATTGTCGTCCACGATCAAAACCAAAGGTTTCTAGTCTATTTGGATGAATAAGAAAATCACCTGTCTCATTAGTCAAATACAGTTGATACTCTTCAGACATATCTGACTTCAATATGCTAAACATCAAATTCAAGTCGACATTAATGACAATCACCCCAATGGCTTTGCCTTTATCATCAATAACAGGCGATGCCACCTGCAATGTCGGTTGGCCTAATCCAGCATGAGCCCCCCGTTCATGATTAATGAAAATTTTAGAAAAGAACACTTCGCCTTTATTCAGTTTTAAGGTTTTATAGACATAAGGATAATGTTGTTTTTCTTGTAGATGGGGTTGAGGGATCACAACTAATTGGCCATCATCCCGATCAACCCTAACCATCTCGCGCCCATACTCTTGAGCGCCAATTAATCTAACTTGAAAATATTCAGGGTAAACCGACAATAAACTTTTGAAATTATCTGACAAAGATTCTCGAGCAATAACTGAGGCATTATCATGACCAAATGAATCGTCTACTAACTTAGTATTTGCCAGAACTCTGGTTTGGTTAGCCGCCTCATTAGCCATCGAATAAAAACGTCGGCCGAGAAGTTTTGTGGCATCAATCATTCCTTGCGTTGCTTTATCCGATAAGATATCGCGGGTGGCATTAAAGGTGAAATAGCCTGTAGAAGCACTGGCTAAAATCCCAAACAGGGACAGCAAGATGGTAAGTTTAATCGCAATGCCAAATTTAACAGGCTGATTATTTGATGACACTGCAGCCATTAAAATTCTTCCGGCATTTCGCCAGAGATAATTCTATCCCATAGCAATTTACGTTTATCCATATTTTCGACCCGCTCCAACCAGATGAGTTTATCCGACGCTGTTAACCCTTCCGGTTCTTCAAGCGTATTTGCTAAGCCTTGTCTTTCTGATAGAGCATGGCTCACCTTTTGTTCTAATAGGAAGTTAATCCAATTCTCCGCTAATGTTTTATTTTTAGCATCTCGAGTAACAGACCAACAGTCTAACCAAGCTAAAGCGCCTTCCTTGGGGATAACATAGCCAATATTAGCTTGAGTTTCTTTGAGCATTTTGACTTGTTGAGAACCATAATTGGCGAACATTAATGCAATATGGTTTTCGTTAAATAGCAGCGTCGCTTCTTCCGGTTTTTCATAGTAAGTCAAAATATTTCTACGCAAAGCAATAACTTGCTGGGTCACCAGGCCAAACTCTGAATTTGGGATCTGAAAAGGATTTTTTAAACCAAGCGATAACGCAGCAAACGAAAAGTTGTGCTCACTGCCCGCATACATCAATACTCGGCCTTGATAACGTTTATCCCACATTATCGAAAAAGAATCAGGAGGCTGACTAAACTCATTTCGATCATAAATAAGACCCATTTCTGAATAGGTGTAGGGAATGGCATATACTTTGCCGTTTCGGATCAGACCCGGTATTGAAGAAAGGTCGCTAAAACGTGGCAATTGATTTTGACTATTGGGGATATTAGATAATGTTAAGGGGACGCTAATACCCTTATCAATATAACGTTGTAATTGGGCAGTATTGACAGCAAATACATCAAATTTATCCCCAATACCTGCATTTAACCGATTCCACATAGTGTCATCAGATTCAACCAAGGTGACATTAACCTTAACCTGATAACGCTGTTCAAAAATGTTAACTAAATCTGGATCTGCATACCCAGGCCATGCCAATACACTTAATGTATCTTCAGAATAGGCAGCAAGGCTAAAACAAGCAGATGACAGGAATATAATAAAGCAACGCATTTTTTTATACGTATTAGACATCTAACTACCACCTGATGTTGAAGCATTTCAACATTAATAATACAAGGATTTGATGCACTTAGAGAAAGTATTTTTTGCTTAAATAATGCTACTGAATAAAAATTATATTCTATAGACCTAGGATAGTAGAAAAGTGGTAATTAGCAGCACGATAAATAAAAATAACTTACCAGGATTATATCAAGTGTTTAGCAAACGGGTCTTTAGCATGTGAAGCGATGAAAACAATTTTTTCATTCTGCAACTAGATTGTTGATGAGATCGGTAAACCTAATGTTAAGCTCAAGCCAGTCTCTGCCCTGAGATATCAATGTTACTCATCATGGTATTGTGGATTGTGTCGATGAAGATGGAGTCGTTAATTTTATCCTGAGGCCGCTGCTGGTTGTTGTTTTTCGGCCAAAGGTATGACATTGATCTTGCCCAGCCTTAACACCATTGCTCTGAGGTTTTATCTATAGTGCTGGTGATTATTTTATCGTAATGATCTGCACCATGGGACAGAGGCGCAGCACAATATTATGGTGGGGCTAAGCCATGTTGCTGGCGAATAAATCGCCTTGATGATTGAAATCGGCAGAACTAGGATAAAAGATCAAAGACATGGCAGTATGTTTGGCATGATTAAGTCAAAGCATGAGCACTGAAGCTTGAGGTATTATTGCCCCTTGGTCGCTTTGATGGTTAATCTTTCTTGATTCGATAAACGGATTTGAATCCCGTCAATAGTGGTAATCTTCTCTGCTTCAATATCTTTTTTACGGACTTTGTAACTTGCTGTCATCGCTTCTATGGGGGATGAAATTGTTACATCAACCACAGTGTTGTCGTCATACAAACTCCAGCCCCAATAACCTGCAGTTGCTAACATCGACATAGCAATCATTGCGTAAATAATTGCCCGACTAAAAAAGGGATATTTTTCTGCTTCAGCCATAGCAGCGCTGCGACTGACTTTATTACCTCGACCGCGACGTAAGTAAACAATAGCGCCAATAATCACTAATAGTGTGACTAGAATTTTTGTCAGCACGTTATCTTCCTCTTATCATTAATTCACCGTGATTATACCGTGTTTTGATTGATTTACCGTTATCTAGCACACATCAATTGTGTGACCCATATAAACGCTAACAGTGCTGGTATATCGACACTATGGAATTTATGCATAACCATTGTTGAGTTGATTTTTTTACTGCTTTCTTTTTTGTATATTAGATTGATGAAATGTCTAAACCGTGAGGATATATTATAGGGTAATGGAGGATAGAGTTCGTCTCTAATACTACTCATACTTATTTTATTATCAAAGAATATTTCAGCATGTTTAATCATCTAGCGAATAAATGTTTTTATAATGAAAATTGATTCTACTCACATGGTTTTTTGAGTAATTTTTACATGATTTAATATAATTACCTGTAAAAAATACAAAGTTAAATGTATTTAGGT
>NZ_JACJER010000135.1:0-12149 GCF_014164185.1 Shewanella sp. SG44-6
CACAAAACCTTGCCAGCCCACAAATGTTACGGCATCGTCAATCACTTGATCTGCAGTTAAATTATTTGTATCACGGCGCAACGTATTATTTTGGGTCGAGATATCGCCACTGCCCCATTCAGCACCGGGATCGACGCCTACTTGGCCTAAAGAATCGATAACATTGTCGCTATGAGTCAGCACAATGGCATCATCACCATTAAAAAAACTAGCATTAGAATTCAACTGGGCCAATGCTAAAATGTCTGCTGAAGCATTATTGTTAGTAATCACAAAAGTTGAGTTAGCAGCAATGTTGCCTGATAAATTAATCTTGGTTGACGCAGAAGTATTACCATTAAAATAAAATGACAATACATAATCACTTAAATCAATATTGGTGCCTGTTGGGTTATATAACTCGATAGCTTTATTATTACTACTACCTTCCACGTATTCTGAAATAAGTAAATCTTGTGCGCTGACTTGAAAAGCCATTAATGTTGATATTGATGCCGCAAGCAAGGTTTTATTGCTTAACATAATAGACCCTTATTATTATCCATAATTTTAGTTAACTGATTTATATCGTAAACATATTTTTATCGATTTATAGCGTAAATCGGCTGTTACTATATCGGTAACCGATGACAGTTAGGTTGCGGGTATGTTGCAGGATCAGATAAAAGCAATAAAAAAATACCGCTCATAATGAGCGGTATTAATAAGATGAATTGGTTTAACTGTGATTAATGTTTTTTGGACACATCGACCATATAATGACCTTGCAGCCAATTGCGGCCAATTAATAATTTGTAACCCATTTTGCTGCGGTCTTTAAGGTTAACGTCAACAACATATTCATGACGAGGTTCACCAACATTTAACCTCACCATATATCGTCTTTCTGTACCTTGTGCATTACGAATTAATGAGGTACCACGAATTTTGGTGCGAACCTCAGCTTGCTGACCTTTTTCGTTAGCTGTGGTGAATGTGATCATTTTACCTATGTTATTTTCGATATTAACTGTGTCTTCTTTATCGACGCGAATATTCACCGCGTGTAATGAATTTTCAACAGCCCCCGTATCAATGCGGGTATTATACAACAAGCCAGTTTGCTTAATACTCAACTCAGCTAAAGGCCCAATCATTTTTTTATCTGAAACATCCACAATATAATCATGCTTTAAAAAATTACGCCCTATGAGTAATTTGTGATTCATATGGCTACGATCACGTAAATTAACATGAATATTATGAAACTCATTGGCAAAACCGACGTCGAGTTTGACCATATAACGTGTTTCAATCCCTTGAGAATTTTTGACTCTAGATGTACTGACTATTTCAGCTTGAATACGTTTTTTCTCACCACGCTCATTTTGTGTAGTAAATTCAACAATTTTACCGACATCGTTTTTCATTTTCTTAGATGCACCGCCAATAATATCTATATCGACTGCGTGTAATGAGGTATTGGCTGCACCGGTATCAATGCGGGCACGATAATGAAGTCCAGACTTAGCAACAGTCATGGTTTCAACTTGTCTTAAAACGGTTTTATCACTTGCAAATACGGATATAGAAAGGAAACACAATACAGCGGCAATCACAATTCTTTTAAACATGATCAATTCCAAAAATCCACAAATCGCTTTAATAGCGGGCGTTTAGCTGCGTTTAACGCAACAAATGATCAACTTCTTGATCAAATAAATTTTTAATTAAACCAGAAAACTCAGTAATAAAAATACTCTGTTCAGGGGTGGCTAAATGATTAGCGACAGAGGCTAAAATCTCTTCTAAATCGTATACAATTGCGTCAATTTCACGGATCACCATATTGCGCTCAGCAAACGATAACTGTGGGTTCTGGCCGCAAACCATAATAATCTGAGCAGATAACTGCTCTTCAAACAATTCCATGACAGTTTCAGTTGCCGCTACATTATTCTCAGATGACTCAAACAGCCCTAAATGTTCAGTTAAATACTGAATTAAATGTATGTACCCTTCTTTGTCAGTAACCATTTTATCCTACCTTTCTTGAAACGACTTAACCGAAAATGGCTTTCAATCGTGATGATCGAATGCCATTTTCAATCACCGATAACTATTGCGCTAAGGTTAGCACAAATGACACAGGCACTGCTAAGCTGATGCTCGGTAAACCGGCCAATTCTTTGAGTTTTTCGACACCTGCCACAAGACCGAATTCATTTGCTTGTACAATCACAGGCGCTAAACTTGAAACCACCATTTTCTTATCAGATAATTTTGCCACTAACACATCAAAGCTCTTCTGTTGTTTCTGACCATGTAACATAATGGTCGCTTCAACTTGGGTCGTTAATGTGTCACCGACTTTTAATCCGGCAAGCAATTTAGGATTGACCACCGCATCTATCGTTAATGTTGGAAACTGCGCGACTTCAAATAACACTGACTGCAAACGCTGATCACGAATTTCAACTCCAGTATCAACACTGGTTAAATCAATCGATAAAGAAAATGCACCCGCATCCGTTAATGAACCAGCAACGTGTTTAAAATGATTCACTTCAGCAATATCAGTTTTCTTAATCGAAATAAAGCTTACTCGAGAATGATCTTGATTGACTTGCCAGTCACTTGCCATCACAGATGTGCTGAGCAAGCTAGCGGCTAATAATGGTAACCATTTTTTCATCATAAAGTCCTTAGTATAGAAAGTCAGATTAAGTATAGAGTAATATTTGCTTATATTTTGCTGGGGATCAATTTAGCCAGCCATTTATCTAATGCTTGTGCAAACGCATGCTTATCCGTTTGCGAAAAACTATTCGGGCCACCAGTATGAATACCACTGCTGCGCATTTCTTCCATAAAGTCACGCATAGTCAGGATCTGTTTGATATTTTCCACGGTATAAACCGTTCCTCTAGGATTTAATACAAGCGCACCTTTATCAACCGCATCCGATGCAAGGGGAATATCAGCAGTAACCACCAAATCCCCTTGTGCCACTTGTTCGACAATGTAGTTGTCGGCCTCATCAAAACCTGAGCTCACTCGGATCATGCTAATTAAAGGTGATATTGGTACTTTAATCATCTGATTAGCAACCAGCACAAGTTGAATCGATTTCCGCTCAGATGCCCGAAATAACATCTCTTTAACCGGATTAGGGCAAGCATCAGCATCAACCCAGATTTTATTCGTTATCACAGCTAAAAGCTCCTGTTCATTAACACTCATTAAGGTGCCAAACGATCAATATTCCAATCAGCATCGGTTTTGGTGTAAATAAATCGGTCGTGTAATCTGTGTTCACCACCTTGCCAAAACTCAACGCTGGCAGGACGAACTAAATATCCGCCCCAAAACTTCGGCAGAGGGACTTCACCTTGGGCAAACTTTGCTTTCATTTCTGCAAATTTTCCTTCAAGGGCCTGTCGCGCACTAATTTTGCTTGATTGCTTAGATACCCAAGCAGCAATTTGGCTGTCTTTGGGTCTAGACATAAAGTATTTTGCCACATCTAACATCGATAATGGCTCCGCTTGACCTAATACCGCGACTTGGCGATCAAGTGGATGCCATGGAAACAATAAACTGATTTTGCTATTAACGGCTATTTGTTTAGCTTTGCGGCTTTCTAAATTAGTAAAAAAAACAAAACCGTTGTCATCAAATTTCTTCAGTAACACAATACGTTGAAATGGCTGACCATCTTCATCAACCGTAGCAACGCACATAGCAGTTGGATCAGAAAGCTGAGCATCTTTAGCCTGCTGCATCCATTGTTCAAACAGATCCATTGGGTTAGCAGGTAAATTAGCCCTTCTTAATCCACCTTGGGTATATTCACGGCGAATATCACTTAAATCACTCATACTGGCTCCTCATTAAAGCTTGCAAGTTGTATTCTACGCTGAGCAGACACAAAAAAGCCAACGTCAACACGTTGGCTTAGGTGTTTAATAGTAAAGTTAAAATTACTTTTTAATTAAGCCTATGCCTTGGGTGCAAACATACAGTATTTCAAGGTCCAATGTTGCACCTGCAAGCGCGGTAATTTCAGCGAATTTATGATGCTGCGACTGCAACAACATCTATCGCAACAAGACTCACACCACGTAAACCGCGCAAATTGCCATTGACTTATCACAGGTTAAGCCACAACACTCTGAGGTACCCGTAGCGGATGAAAAAGCACCATCTAAGTAATCACGATGACAGTGTTAGAGTCAATGGGTTTAAAATTAAGCGTTTGGCGTAAATAGCTAAATACATTTGAATAAAGCCAATAATCAGCTTCGTCGGTGAAAGGCGTCATAGGCTATCCAAAACATAGCTAGCACCGATAATTACAATAAAATAGGCTTCAGCACTTCTAAGCAATCTTGCTGATAGTGGCTAAAATGTATGTTGTAACCTTGCTCAAGAGTCATCGCACAATGGCTTAAACACACATAATTTAATACTGGCTTATTGGCAATATGACTATTAAAGCCAATAATATCGCAGCTGTTAGGCTGTAATAATACGATAAGCTCAGCAAAAATATCGACCTGATTTGAGCTAATATCGATGTTGGTTTCAACACTCACATAAGAGCTATTTTCCTGCGGCGTAATGTGTATAGTAAAATATTCAGCACCTCGAATACCATTAATTGAATACCCTAAAGGACTGAATAAATATTGATCAACACTAAAACCGCTGAATAATTGTTCTAATTGTAACAACTGACTAATTTGTTCTGTTGATTGATGCTCGCCACGTAAATAGTCTGCTACGGTACCAGAAATATGATACATCAGTAATTCATTGGTGGTATCAAGTGGACTGGCTTGATAATGCTTATCTGTGGTAAAAATATAATGGTGATGGCTATCTAAATGACCCATTCGATAGGCCTGCCCACCAATAAAATCTCTTAACCTAAGCACATCATCGCCAAAAGAGCTGGCTTGTAAATGAGCATAATATTCATTTTTACGCTGATAACACACATAGGAAATCGCTTGTTCGCCTATATGCTCAATGAAGTAACAGGCTGATTCGACTAACGTACTAGCCCCGCATGTGAGCACAACGATACGATCATCCCAAACAAATAAGCTTGATTCACTCAATAAATAAGCATCACAAAAATCATTGCTTATGCTAGATAAAATGTCTGCATTTGAGGCAGCAACAAGCCCCTGCCAAAACGTTCGATCTAAAGACCGTAATTTAGGCGCGGCTGCATCAACAATAATCTCTAACTTTTTCTCTGAACCTTCAAAAAACATCTTAGCAACTTAAAAGCCTAGCCACCTGAGGGTGCTAGGCTTTTTGGATAACAAGTTAACCTAATAGAAGAGATTAAAAATCTTCTAAGTAAGTGTAGCCTTTAAGACCTAACTGCAATTCTTCTAGAATACTAGCTCGCTCATCTTCAACAATATGCTGATTCACAAGCTCTTCATAGGTGCGCATAAAGTCAACAGCATCTAGATTCACATAGCGTAATACATCTGCTACCGTGTCGCCTTGTAAGACAGACTCAATCTGGCTTAATCCACGCTCATCGATACGCACTACTGCTGAGTTAGTATCACCAAATAAGTTATGCATATCGCCCAAGATTTCTTGGTAAGCACCCACCATGAAGAAACCAATCAAATACGGGCTGTCAGCACTCCACGCAGGTACAGGTAAGGTCGTTTCAATACCTTGACCATCAACATATTGATCCACAATACCGTCTGAGTCACAGGTAATATCTAACATAACCGCACGGCGCTCTGGTGCTTTATCTAAACCAGATAAAGGCAACACAGGGAACACTTGATCAATACCCCATGCATCAGGTAATGACTGGAATAATGAGAAGTTAACGAAAAACTTATCGGCTAATTTTTCATTTAATTCATCAATCACTGGACGATGATAACGGTTATTGTTACTTAATAATCCCTTCACTTCATGGCAAACACGTAAATTAGCTTGTTCTGCCCAAGCTCGGTCAGCCAAACTTAATTGACCCACCGCAAACAATGAGTGTGCTTCAGAAATATCACTTTGGCTATCATGATAAATTTCAATAATCGCACGTTGATCATAACGACCGCTGATTTCTAACCAAGATTGCCACATATTGTGGAGCAATTGCGGTGCATCTTCACTTGGTTCCTGAATATTTTCAGGAAGATAGGCTTCAGTACCTATAACATCCGTAATCAACACTGCATGATGCGCCGTTAAATGGCGACCTGATTCAGAAATAATACGCGGCATTGGTTGCTCGTATTCATTACATAAATCGGTTAATACATTGACGATATTGTTTGCATACTCATTTAAACCATAATTCATTGAGTTGTTGCTTTGGCTACGAGTACCATCGTAGTCAACCGCTAACCCGCCGCCGACATCGAAACAATCAATACTGGCACCCAGTTGGCGTAATTCACAATAAAAACGACCAGCTTCACTTACGCCTTGGCGAATGTCACGGATGTTGGCAATTTGCGACCCTAAATGGAAATGTAATAACTGTAGAGAATTAAGCATGTTAGCACTTTTCAATTCAGCTATAACTTTCAACACCTGCGCTGCAGATAAACCAAATTTGGACTTTTCGCCACCGCTGGCTTGCCATTTGCCTTTACCTTGGAAAGCCAAACGTACACGTAAACCTAAACGAGGTGTAATACCGAGCTTTTCAGCTTCAATTAATACCATTTTAAGTTCTGACATTTTTTCCAGAACGATATACACCTTATGGCCAAGCTTTTCGCCGATAAGTGCTAAACGAATATATTCTTTATCTTTGTAACCATTACATACAATGACTGAACTGGCTTTTTGTGCCATAGCCAATACAGCCATTAATTCAGGCTTACTACCAGCTTCAAGCCCTAATTGAGGGACTTCTTTCGATTTTTGGCTAGCTAAAATTTCTTCAACTACCGTTTTCTGTTGGTTTACTTTAATTGGGTAAACTAACAAGTAATCATTTTGATAATCGTACTTCTTAATTGCATCATTAAATGCTTCGCATAAACTTTCCACTCTGTGGTGCAAAATCTGCGGGAAACGGACTAAAACCGGTAACGAAACGCCTGCTTCAACCATACTTTTAGCTAATTCATTTAAGCCAACTTTATGATCAGGATTTTGTGGGTTAGGTGACACTGTCACTTCGCCATCTTCACGAATACCATAAAAACCTTGGCTCCAGTGAGTCACGTTATAACCCGAGCGAGCATCTTCGATAGACCAATCAGACATAATTATTTTCCGTATTTGTATCAAAGTTAGCAGTGCCGCAATAGGGGCATCTACTTGTTAAAAATCCAGATAACACAACAAGGTTATCTCAACAGTAAAAGAGTGTGCAGCACGATTGAAGCTACAAAACTCTTGACTAAAAAGGCACTGCCAAGTGCCCTAATGTCATCTCATCTTTATTTATCTATTGCACAACATCTAATGCTAATCATCTTACGCAGATATTCACAAATCATGCAAATTTTACTAACAGAGTAACGACTAGTTGCTGTAACAGGTTTTTTACTGATTTCGCGCACGGTTAGATCACTTTTAAATCCCAAAACCAGTAACATTTTCAGCCTTTATAAAAACGGCGCAATTAAAACCTGCAATGGCGTGTAATGCAAGTTAATTACCGAATAATTACCAGAAAAAAACGCCTATAATCGATGAGTTAAACATCAATAAACAGTACCTCAACCATAAATGATTTTTAATCGTGCTTAATTGGCACAACGTCAGCTAAATTTACGTGTATAATTAAGCGGATTTCCAAAGATCGTCTTTTCATTTTTATCTTTCATTAAAGTAGAGCAGAGTCATTCATGATACAAATCGGTAAACGTTATTCATTAGAAGTCGTTAAACAAGTTAATTTTGGGGTTTATCTAAATGCTCAAGAGCTTGGGCAAGTCTTGCTTCCTAATAAATTTGTCCCTACCGGTTGTAATGTCGGTGATATGGTCGATGTATTTCTTTACTTAGACTCAGAAGACATTGTGATAGCTACCACCCAAAAAGCACTTGCTCAAGTAGGTGAATATGCTTACTTAAAAGTGGTTGCAACAGGCCCATATGGTGCCTTTTTAGATTGGGGATTAGACAAAGATTTATTGCTGCCTTTCGGCGAGCAACACAAACCTGCCGAAGAAGGCCACTCATATTTAGTGTATGTTCATGCTAACCATGCAGATGAACGCATCATGGCCTCCTCTAAACTGGATAAGTTTGTTGATAAAACAGAAGCTCATTACACCGAAGGCGAACAAGTTAACTTGATCATTGGCGGCACAACAGATTTAGGCTACAAAGCTATTATCAATCACCAGCACTGGGGAGTGATATACCAAAATGAAGTGTTTCAAAAACTTCGCTTTGGCCAAAAAGTCACCGGTTTTATTAAAACGATGCGCAGTGATGGCAAAATTGATCTTGTGCTGCAAAAAGGTGACAAAGATGAGCTCGATAAAAATGCTCGCTTGATCATCAATAAACTGCGCAGCGCAAACGGCTTTTTACCTTTACATGACAAAACTGATGCCGATGTTATTTATGACAAACTCGCTATGAGTAAGAAAGCCTTTAAAAAATCTATTGGTGGTTTATTTAAAGCAGGTGAAATCACTATCGAAAGTGACGGTATTCGCTTAACTGTGTGAACAATAATCGATTAACCTCCCTAAACTAGTGCAATCCTTTGAGAAAAAGCATGGCTCTGTTATAAAAGTAATAGAATCGTGCTTTTTATTAAAAGGATACTGTTTATGGAATTAACCCCGCTAGAAGCTCGAGTTATCGGGTGCTTGCTCGAAAAAGAACTTACAACTCCTGATCAATATCCCCTGTCATTAAACTCACTTACCCTAGCATGTAACCAAAAAAGTAGCCGTGAACCGGTTATGTCACTCAGTGAATCTCAAGTACAAACGATACTAGAAGACCTCTCTAAAAAACGCTTAATCAGTGAGCAATCCGGTTTTGGTAGTCGCGTCGTAAAATATAAACATCGCTTTTGTAATACTGAGTTCAGCGAATTACAGTTAACCAGTGCTGAAGTTGGATTAATTTGTGTGTTGTTATTACGTGGTCCTCAAACGCCAGGGGAACTCAAAACGCGCTCAAATAGACTGCACGAGTTCACTGATGTATCTCAAGTTGAATCCGTATTACTGGCATTAAGCCAAGGTGAAAAACCCTTAGTAGTACAACTTGCTCGAGAGCCGAATAAACGTGATTGCCGCTTTCTTGAGTGCTTCAGTGGTAATGTTGACGACTATGATGTTAACAGCAGTGATGCCATTGTGGTTTCAGGCCACACGCAGCAAACATTACAGCAAGATACTCGGATTGCAGAATTAGAGCGCAGAGTTGAATTGCTGGAACAAAAGCTCGCACAATTAGAACCCCTATTAGACTAACTTATGCTTTTCGTTAAACGGTAAGCAAGGACAACATTATGGAAAGTACTGCCTCCCCATCAACATTGACTCATATTTGGTTATTAGCCAAATATGAGTTAAGCAAACGCTTTACCAATAAAAGCGGCATGATTTCATTAATTGCCTTTATGTTAATTTGGGCAATTTTATTACTGTATCCAATTAAGAGTGCATCTGAATTTATTATGCAGCCAAACTTCAGAGACTTTACCGAAGCACTCTTTGGACCTGGGAGTTTACGCCATCTATTCGAATGGCCAGTTGAAGAATTTGCAGTGTTCTGGCTAGCCGCACTATATCTGTTTCCCATGTTCAGTATTTTTATCGCCGCAGATCAATTTAGCTCAGATAAGCAACGTGGTAGCTTGCGATTTTTAACCTTAAGAGTTAGTCGTAGCAGTTTGTTTTTTGGACGTTTTTTAGGTCAAATGCTGATCCAATTAATGCTTATTGTGTTAACACTGTTGGCCACTATCGCATTGGCTCTTTCGCGTGATATGTCATTATTACTGCCATCGATCACCACCAGCTTATTAGTGATGGTGAACTTAGTCATTGTATTATTGCCCTACACTGCCGCCATGGCGGTGCTGTCATTACATGCCAACTCGGCCAGACAAGCGAGTATCTTTGCGGTTATCTTATGGGCTGTGGTATCGATTTTTATTGCCTTGATCAATATGAACTTCCCCCAACTGAGCTGGTTAAATTGGATATTGCCAGGTTCGCAAATTTCTAATTTAATTAATACTCAAGGGCTAAGCTCTTTCGCACTTGCTCCCATCCCATTACTGCAAACTGCGGTTATTTTATTTGTCGGTAAACACTTAATGAGCCGGAGCGCACTATGAGTATCATTCAATGTGACAACCTTTCTAAGCAATATGGTAATAAACTGGCGCTCGACACAGTATCGTTAACGTTGACACAGGGCGCACCCATTGCATTAGTTGGTCCTAATGGGGCCGGCAAAACGACCTTATTCAGTTTATTATGTGGGTATATTCAACCCACCAATGGCAGCATTAGCATTTTAGGCCACAAGCCAGGTAGCAAAGCGCTGCAAGGACTATTATCGGCATTACCACAAGATGCAGCATTAGATCCTAATTTTAGTATCGTGTCACAACTGCAATTCTTTGCCCAATTACAAGGCATGACAACAAAAGCCGCCAAGCAAGAAGCATTACGAGTACTCGCGCTTGTTGATTTAACCGATTCTGCTGAAGCTAAGCCCAAAAGCTTAAGTCACGGGATGAGCAAACGAGTCTCAATAGCACAAGCGTTAATGGGTTCACCTAAAATTGTCTTACTCGATGAACCAACTGCTGGACTTGATCCTGCCAATGCGAAAAAAATCCGCCAGATTGTTAAAGATTTATCAGATAATACAACTTTTGTGATCAGCTCGCATAATCTTGATGAACTTGAAAAGTTATGCGACCAAGTTGTCTATCTTGAGCATGGCAAACTACAACAATCTGTATCGATAAAAGCCAGTCAAGCGACTGACTTTATTACGCTGACAATGAAACAGTGTGACATGGATAGCCTCCACCAAAAACTATTGGGGCTAAACGATATTATCCAAGTTAGACGTATCGGTGATGACCAATATGTTATTGAGTACCAAAAACAATCTGGCTTTGCCATTGAAATACAATTATTTGAACTGTTTACGGTGAATCAATGGCAATATAAAGCCTTGCTGAAAGGCAGAACCTTAGAAGAAACCTTATTCTCTTAATATTTAAAGATTATTCAGAATATGACTTATGCTCATCAGCTTCGCTAGTGATGAGAAAGCGACTCACTGCACGTTATTGCAATAGTATGTAGTCCCCTTATTTATGGCTAACTAGCACTTTTCATAAACGAGGGGATCCAAAAATGTCACTTCATCATCCCCTCTCAATTCCGTGATCGTCTCTTGATATTAACAATGCTCAAACACTATCCATTCCTAAAAATACTCTTAAACTCGCACTCCTTAGTCACTCGCTTGGACTAGCAGGCATAGACTGTATTAACCAAGAGTAAATTAATCACACACCGCGCAACTTACATCAGCCAGTTATCGTCATTACATCTAGCGGATCAGTTTGAGATATTTTTTAATTACTCAGGTTAAGCTATGGGAAGTAAGTAAGCTAAATCCACCCCATTCGGCCTATTTCATTAACCTCGTATTTGTTTTGTTAGCAACACAGATCAACACCTTAATAACCTGCCCATTGCAAAACAATGAAATCCAATCAGCGATACAAACTACTGTTTGATAATCGTTTATTATCCCGAGTCGAGGTTATTCTCTATTAAATGACAAGCCTCAAGCACATAGCAGCGAGTAATCGATGATTAAACAAACTCTAATGAAAGATGATTAACGCGATGCCAGGTCTAAGCATTAGAAAATAATATAATAAACCTAAGTAAAACTGAGATTTATGATGAAGGATGATGGGCAGTAATTGATCATGACGTGATAAAAATAGATAGTTTTTGATGATAACAACCGATAGCAAGAGCTGGTTGATGATGATTGATATGGGTATGGGTATGGGTATGGGTATGCCGATGCAGTATCACTTCAGCCAAACTCTGGTGCACAAGGTGAATACGCAGGCTTAATCGCGATTCGTAAATACCACGAATCACGCGGCGATGCACACCGTAATGTATGTTTAATCCCAAGCTCTG
>NZ_JACJER010000136.1:0-12130 GCF_014164185.1 Shewanella sp. SG44-6
TGGTCAAACATCCTTGCCAAAACGGTTTTGATCGTTAGCTCTGCTAATGGTTGCAGAAGCGCCGTCAATGGCGAAAGCTAAAAACCTGGATAAAAATGACGTTATTGGATAATAGAGTCTGGGGACCCAATAACGCCTTAACTGTAATGTTAGCCAATGTCCTTAATGGCTAACGGTGAAACAATAGAGCGGCAAGGATGCAAGTATTTTGCGCTTATTATTAGAATGATTGTTGCTGTGTTAACAACTCGCTGGGGGACGAGTTGTTAGCATGGTCAAACATCCTTGCCAAAACGGTTAACTGAATTTCAATTATTGTTTAAGATCGTTCCAACACTTTCTTAAACATGGATCCTTAGCTTGCTATAGCATGTAGTTGCTGATTTAACTGGGCAATCTTTTGTTGCAAATAGGCTATTTCTGATACGATTGCGCCCTTACTTTCTGTCTGGCGAACTTGGTTACTTCTGACCCACTGGTATACGGTTTTTGCCGATACACCATATTGTTTTGCTACGTCAGATAATAATCTTTGATTATTTTTGACTTCATTAATCACTTCTTTTTGTAAGTCCACTGGGTACTGTCTCGTATTTGACATATTCATGAAATAATCTCCTGCCAATTTACTTATGTTTACTAGAGCGAGTTTCCACTTCATCCCACTGGCTACAACCGAGATGTGCTAAGAAAAAAATGTTCTGGCGGCATTGTGAAATGATATTATTTACCATGACATTTATTGACTTAATGCTACGACTTCCGGTTATTTTATTCATTGCTATCTCCTACATCTACCAAGGACTACTTGTAAAATCACACTATCACTTAGTGGGTATGTGTTCTTATATGGAAAGCTTGTGCCAACTTTGATAAATATTTTTATCTGTTATTTATCAGTGTCTTATTTAAAACCTTTAACCTAGGTACTTTTTACCGACAGATTAGTTTGGTGCAATTGCACTAACTTGGTGAATAAGTTCTGCAGATGAATCGCTATCAAACTTATCGCTAGGTCGCAGTTTAGATGACAAATATGGCAGAAAAAGGTGACCTCAATGACAAAATAAAGATGGCGTTATATTGAATTTAATATTTACATGGATGATTTGAACATGATCAGAAGGGGGAGGTGAGTGCTGAGTTAACAGACTGACAATCTGTGGCTAGCGTGACCATTTGAGAGTCCGCCGCCCATAAAAGAGTCCTAAAGTAGACAGTTTTATAGACGGCATATTATTTAACCCAACTCGGGTTAAGAGATAAGAGCAATACTCTAGTGCATTAAATACAGCGTCGCTAAGCCTAAAAATGCAAATAGACCAACCACATCAGTGACTGTGGTTAATACCATTCCTCCAGCAAGAGCTGGGTCGATATTGAGCTTTTTGAGCATGATTGGAATAGTGGCACCCGCAAAGCCGGCAACTGTCATGTTAATTAGCATAGCACTGCCAATTAATCCGCCTAACGCAATGTCGTCTTTCCACAGCCACACAGCAAAAAAGACCAACACAGACCACATAATGCCGTTTAATAATCCAATGCCGAGTTCTTTGCCTATTAACCAACGTGAATTACTTTGGCCAATATGACCAAGTGCAATACCGCGGATCACCAGCGCTAAGGTTTGATTACCGGCAACGCCGCCCATGCTTGGCACAATGGTCATTAAAATTGCGATGGTAGCAAATTGCTCTAAGGTGCCTTCAAACATATTACTGACAGATGATGCTAGTAATGCTGCAAATAGATTGATGGTTAGCCATAGAGAGCGTCTCAGAGTACTTTTAAGCACTGGGCCGAAGGTATCTTCATCATCATCCATGCCTGCCATCCCCATCATGGAATGCTCGGCATCTTCACGGATCACATCGATAACGTCATCAATGGTTATTCGTCCTAGTAATTTTGCTTGGCTGTCTACGACTGGGGCAGATATCCAATCGAGTCGTTCAAATTTTTGCGCAACATCTTTATCAGACATCTCAACCGGAATACTTTCTAGCTCGGTGTCCATAATGCTGCGAACTGTGACGCTCGGATCGCATGTGAGTAAGTCGACTAATCTGACGCCACCTAAAACATGGTCATGGCGATCGACAACATATAATGTATCAGTGGTATCTGGTAAATTACCGCGTTGACGTAAATAGCGTAACACTACTTCGATATTAACATCGGGTCTTAGGGTAACCGTATCTGTGTTCATTATGCTGCCGGCAGTATCATCCGGGTAGCGCAGTGCTTGTTCTACTCTATCTCTGTCCTGGCTTCGCATTGACTTGAGTACTTTCTTATAAACCGCATCGGGCAAGCTGCGAAGAATATAAGCAAGATCATCGGTGTCCATTCCTATCGTGGCCTGGGCGAGTTTCTCTGGTGTCATGCTGCTGATGAGCGAATCTTTCAGTTCTTCACCTAATTCATCCAGGATCTCACCAGCATATTGTTGATCAATTAATTGCCATAAGACTTGTCGATTTTTTGGTGGTGATGATTCGAGAATGAGGGCGACATCGTTGGGCGACATTGCATGTAACATATTGCGAGCATGAACAAACAATCCACTGTCTAACGCTTGAGCGAGTTGATTGAGTCGTTGTTCTGTTATTTCATTATCTAGGTACTCTTTACCCATATATCAACTTCCTATTTGTCATACGAATATGATTCTGTATGTAATGATTTTGGGCAGTTTCAGTTTCTCTGTTTGGCATATTGATGCAAGAATTGTTATCTGCGGGCAAGAAATGAAATGCAGCAATAAAATCGTTGAGTGACTTGCGCCGAACGAAAGTCTGAACTGCTGATGTTGCTTTACACAAAAATTAACGTCCGATTATATCGGTGTTTGGTCAAGCGAGAACCGTGATTGAAATTGGCTACAACGCTAATCTCTCTTAAGAGAATGAATACTTAATCAGCAGGGGATCCGCCGCGCGTTTTCAATATAAAGGCTAATATTATCGAGGAACTGACCGTTAACCTTCGAACCGCAATATCGTGGCAGTTTGGTTAGTATGACGACTTCATTTAAAGATGGAAATAAATAAGTGATGATGGCTTAACGATCAGTAATTGGTGAAAGTATCACTAAATAATTCAGCAAGACTCATCAAATTTAGCATTAATCAGATCACACACGGCATTTAATGCCACTTCAGCATCTGGGCCTTGGGCTGTTACTGTGATCATTTTACCTATGCCACTTTCAAGCATTAATAACCCAAGTACACTTGCTGCACTGGCGTTTTTATCGCCTTGAGTTAACGTGATACTGGCATCAAAATCACCCGCTAAAACAGCAAGTTTTGTTGCAGCTCGAGCATGTAACCCCAATTTATTTGAAATGGTTACTTGGCGTTCAAGTTTGATCATTAGCGCGATCCTATGCTCAGTTAGCTGTCAGTATCTGTTAAATTTAATTCTCTGTGGCGAGCATTAACTGTATGTTTACTGCCATGTCTAAACCTTTTTGCTAATTGATCGGCTATATATACCGAGCGATGCTGGCCACCGGTGCAACCAATGGCGATAGTCAGATAGCTGCGATTATTACGTTCTAAATGCGGCATCCAGGTTTCAAATAAGTTTTCAATTTGCCAGATAAACTTATTCACTAGAGGTTGCCGACCTAAAAACTCTTGTACCGGTTCGTCTAAACCTGTGAGTGGTCGTAGTGCTATTTCCCAATGCGGATTAGGTAAAAAGCGCACATCAAACATAAAGTCTGCTTCTGTTGGCATACCGTGCTTAAAGCCAAAAGACTCAAAGTTAATCACTAACTCTTTATCGACACTACCTAACAAGATTTGCCTGACTTGGTCGCTTAATTCGTAAATATTCAGGGCAGAGGTGTCAATATAATGATCAACAATTTTTGCGATAGGCTCAAGTAAACGGCCTTCTAATATGATCGCTTCTTGCAGTGAAATATGATTTTTAGATAACGGGTGTAATCGACGCGTTTCGCTATAGCGTTTGAGTAGCACTTTATCATTAGAATTCAAAAAGAAGCTAATAATTTCAGTGTCATGTTCAAGTAAGGCAAGTTGATCTTGAAGGACTTTACCTTGCTCGGCAATGTTGCGTACATCAACACTAATTGCCACTAGATCGTTATTACCTTTGAGCTGAGCCAGTAATGTGCCAATCAGTGGTAAAGGCAAATTATCAACACAATAATACCCTAGATCTTCTAATACTCTTAGAGCAACAGATTTTCCTGAGCCTGAACGTCCCGATACTATGACAAGTTTCATGCAGTAATAACCCGATAAAGTTCTGTTGAGTCGTGAGTTTTACGAAGCTGTTTCAATATTTGCTTATCGCTTAATTTTTGAGCCACGCTTGATAGCGTGCTTAAATGCTGTTGGCACTGATCTGCAGGTACTAACAAAGCAAATAAAATATCCACGGGCTGTTTATCGATTGCATCAAAGGCAATGGCTTCTTCACATTTAATAAATATTGCGATCGGATGTTCTATGGTCGTTAATCTACCATGAGGTATCGCAATGCCATTTCCTATACCTGTGCTACCCATTTTCTCTCTCGCTAATAGGCTTTCAAAAACCTCTTGCGAAGATAGGGGTGGGTACTGGGCAGCGACTAAATTGCTGATGAGTTCCAGTACTTTTTTCTTACTGCCCGGTGTGGCACAGGTAGTGCATTCCGGCTGCAGAATGGTACAAAGTTCCATCGTTAGTGTTTTGTATACTTCTCTTTGTGTTTAATTACCTGACGGTCGAGTTTATCGATCAGGGCGTCTATTGCAGCATACATATCAGTGCTTTCTGACATGGCAAAAATCTCTGCACCATTAAGGTTGATTTTAGCTTCTGCTTTTTGTTGTAATTTTTCTACATTGAGCACAACGTGTACATTATTGATCTGATCGAAGTGTCGTTCAAGCTTTGAAAATTTACCTTGAACGTATTCACGTAAAGATTCGGTAATGTCGATATTTCTACCTGTCATATTGATAAGCATAAAAATCCTCCGTTGCCTTGTAGGTTATAAACTCTTACGTTGGTTTGAGGGCGGAATGAGCATCGCTTCGCGGTATTTTGCAATCGTACGACGCGCAACGTTGATCCCCTGATCTGCCAGCAGTTGGGCCATTTTACTGTCACTTAATGGCTTTTGCTGGTTTTCTGCTGCAACCAGTTTTTTGATAAAAGCACGAATAGCGGTAGATGAGCATTCTCCGCCATCGTCGGTGCTGACATGGCTAGAGAAAAAGTACTTTAATTCAAATAGCCCACGTGGTGTGTGCATATATTTTTGAGTGGTAACCCGTGAAATAGTTGATTCATGCATTTCTACTGCTTCAGCAATATCATTGAGCACCATAGGTTTCATGGCTTCTTCACCATATTCAAAGAAACCTTGCTGAAATTGCACAATACAATTGGCGACTTTCAATAAGGTCTCATTGCGGCTTTCGATACTCTTGATGAACCATTTAGCTTCTTGTAAATGACCGCGAATAAATTGGCTATCGGCAGAGTTTTTACTGCTTCTAGCCATGGCTGCATATTGTTGATTAACGCCAATTTTAGGCATATTGTCTGGGTTTAACTCTACAACCCAACGGCCATTCTTCTTTAGTACGGTTACATCAGGAATAACATATTCGTCATCAATAGCGGTGACTAACAAGCCCGGGCGAGGGTTAAGTGACTGGATTAAGGTGATTGCGTCACGCAACTCGTTTTCTTTGAGCTTGGTTTTGCGCATCAATAATCTAAAATCGCGCCCAGCAATTAAATCTAAATAGTCTTTAATGAGCAGACGGGCATTGTCTATATGTGGGGTTGTGTCGGCATATTGGGCTAATTGAATGAATAAACATTCGCTTAAATCTCGTGCGGCAACACCAACGGGATCAAAGTGTTGAATACGTTTTAATACCGCTTCAACTTCATCTAGTTCAACACTTTCATCACCCATGGCTTCGAGAATATCTTCAGTGCTTTGGGTTAAATAGCCGCGTTCATCAATGGCATCAATGATCGCGGTAGCAATTGCTCGATCAGTGTCAGAAAATGGCGTGAGATTTTTTTGCCACTCTAAATGCTCATATAAGCCTTCAGTCGTTTCACCTTGGAATGGCATATCATCATCGCGCATGCTAGCGCTGCCTGAACCTGACATTGGTGAGGCGGTGTACACTTCATCCCATGTGGTATCCATAGCTAAATCGTCCATGGTTTCTTTGGTCATGGATTCTGCTGTGTCGACTGTTGAGGTGTCTTTTTCTATATTGACCACGCTGTTGTCACTAAAGTCGGTGTCCGATTGGTCGCGACTTTCTTTTACTGAGTCTTTTGCTTGAGAAAACTCATCTTCTATTTCAAGCAATGGGTTTGAGTCCAATGCTTGTTGGATTTCTTGCTGTAGCTCCAATGACGATAATTGCAGTAAGCGGATCGCTT
This sequence comes from Shewanella sp. SG44-6, assembly GCF_014164185.1. Taxonomy (NCBI): domain Bacteria; kingdom Pseudomonadati; phylum Pseudomonadota; class Gammaproteobacteria; order Alteromonadales; family Shewanellaceae; genus Shewanella; species Shewanella sp. SG44-6. The sequence goes on from NZ_JACJER010000136.1 coordinate 6,444, forward strand.
GCTGCAATTGAGGGGTCATGGTTAAGTGTTGACCCATTTTGAGTTGGAGTGACGCTTTCATTTACCGCTTATCCCTAGATGATTTCCATAAAAATGACAATCTCGAAAACTGTAATCGATTGTCACATACATCAATGACATTTAACGCTATTTAGATATCGTTCAATGAAATGAGTTAGATAGACTAAAAGGCCAGTAAAGTAACTATAGCTTGAATTGTTCACCTAAGTACACAGCCCGAACTTGTTGATTACTCAATATCTCATCAGGTGTGCCTTCGGCAATTAAATTGCCCTGGCTGACAATATAAGCTCGCTCACAGACGTCTAAGGTTTCACGTACGTTATGATCGGTAATTAATACCCCTAAGCCGCGGTTTTTAAGCTGTTGAATGATTTTTTTTATGTCGATGACAGAAATAGGGTCAACCCCCGCAAAAGGCTCATCGAGCAAAATAAATTTAGGATTAGCGGCCAGCGCGCGCGCTATCTCTACTCGACGACGTTCCCCACCAGACAACGACATGCCTTGGCTGTCGCGAATATGGGTGATATGGAATTCTTCTAGTAAATGCTCTACTTGCTCAATCCGTTGGTCGGTAGTGAGCTCTTTGCGAGTCTGCAACACGGCCATAATATTGTCGTATACGGTCAGTTTGCGAAAAATACTGGCTTCTTGCGGCAAGTAACCAATCCCTTTGCGAGCTCTAAGATGCATTGGGTCGGCGGTTAAGTCGTCATCATCAATTAAGATCCGACCTTTATCGCTTTGCACTAAGCCGACAACCATATAAAACGTGGTTGTTTTACCTGCACCATTGGGGCCTAAAAGACCAACAATTTGGCCTGTTTTAACGGTTAAACTCACATCTTTAACAACCTGACGAGTTTTATAGCTTTTAGCTAAATTTTCAGCCGTTAGGGTTATTTGGGTCATGGTTTGATCTGCTTTTTAACAGGAATTTCAGGGAGCTTTTGCTTTGGTGCAGTCTCGTCTTGGAAATTCTCAGGTTGAATAATAGTAATAACGCGATCTTTCCCTGTACCAGTACTTTCAGCAATCAGCTCTTGAGCGTTAATGTTGTACTTAATACGGTTACCGGTTACTTGGCTACCAGATTGATCCAGTTTGGCATTACCTGTCAATGTCAGTGTAGTGGTAGCAAGATCATAGCTTATTTCGTTGGCACTGGCGGTACCAATTTGACCGTCGTCTAACTCTTGTGAAAACGTTGCAGGGTTGCCTATAGCGATGAGTTTTTTACTGGTGCTGTTTTCGGGAGTAAACGCCCGTAACTCATCAGCATTAATGTTAATAGTGCCTTGGGTAACGGTAACAGGACCATTAAAAACAATTTGATTATTTTTAATGTCAGCAGACTGGCTTACTGAGGCAATTTTCAACTCTTGTTGAAGATCACCTTGTTTCGCTATGGTAGGTAAACTCAGCAGGCAAAATATGCTGCCAAATAACATAACATTGGCGTGAGTGTTGAGGCGATTAATGTGGCTCATATGTTCCTTCTACCTGGCTGAGTAGCGATAATTTTTGCGAATTCAAGTCAGCATGTAGACCTAAACCTTGAATAATAAACCCTTTACCTTTGATGTACACCATCTCTTGTGAGGTGCCGATCATAGTGGTTAAATCCACCGAAACAGCTTGGGTACTGAGTGACTGCAGGGGTTCTTCTATATTAATGGCATCAATAATAACATTATTTTCTAATATGACTTGGCTGGTATTTTTATTCAATTGGCCTCTATCTGCGCTTAATTGCCATTGCGCTTGGCCGTTTTCAGGGTAAATGAGGTAAACAGGTTTAGTAAAGTGAGTAATGTCACTTGAGGCGTAATGCTCCATGTGTTCGGCACTGACTCGGCTAGCAATTAAACCGAGTTTATTAAATTCTGTGGTGCGTAGGTTATCCGCTACAAAGTCTGGACGTTCAATGCCTCGAACTTTCACAGCATCCATTTCACTGCGTTTTATTTGCGCTTGCCAGTAGAGGAAAAAAGCAAGTCCAAAAAAAGCCACAATACCTAGAGTGATTCTATTCATATACTCATACCATGAGCACTGGCAAATTTATCTTGGCTTAAAAGCAGTAAATCAGTGAGTTCTCGTAACGCGCCATGGCCACCATTAAGAGAGGTGGTCATATGGCAATGTTGCTTAACAAATGGGTGCCCGTCACCGACACACACGGCAAGACCAACTGCTTTCATAACCGGGAGATCTACCATATCATCGCCAATATAAGCGACTTCGTCTGCGCTGACATTATACAGTGATAGGAGTTGTTCAAATGGCTCAAACTTGTTATCAATACCTTGATAAATATGTTTAATACCTAATGCGGTCATGCGAGTTTCGACAATCTTTGATTTGCGGCCAGTAATGACGGCAACGTGCATTCCGCTTGTTAGGATAGATCGAACACCATAACCATCACGAGTATGAAACGCTTTGAGTTCTTCGCCAGCGTTGCTGAGATAAATTCGACCATCTGAAAATACCCCATCGACATCACAGATTAACAGTTTGATTTTTTGAGCGCGTTGCCAAATATCATTGCTGATAGGGCCGTAAAATCCTTGGTGGCTGGTGGTTGATTCTGACATGATTAAATGACTCCCGCTTTAACCATATCGAGCATGTTTAATGCTCCGATCGGTTGATGTTTTTCATTGACTACAATCAGTCCGTTAATACTTTTCTCATCCATAATTTGCAGTGCTTGTGCCGCTAGAATACCGCTAGGGCAGGTGACACAATTCTGGGTCATTACCTGAGCTATCGGAGTGGTGCGAAGGTTGACTTCGGCGTCGATAACTCGGCGCAAATCGCCATCAGTAAAAATACCAACCAGTGTTGTTTCGCTGTCGACAACAGCTGTCATACCAAGGCCTTTTTTGGATATTTCATACAGCGTTTCAGTAATACAAATATCATTATGCACTATGGGTAAATCATCGCCTTTATGCATAACATCATCGACTTTTAATAATAATTTTCGCCCCAGAGATCCACCAGGGTGTGACAAAGCAAAATCATCTCGAGTAAAGCCTTTGGCTTGCAATAAGGCAATGGCTAATGCATCACCCATTGCTAAAGTTGCTGTGGTACTCGAGGTTGGTGCCAACCCTAACGGGCATGCTTCTTCTTGTACTTCAATACACAAATGGATTTTAGATAAACGCGCCATATTAGAGTCTGGTTTACCTGTTACTGCGATAACCGGTACGCCCATTCGCTGTATTACTGGCATTAATGTCAGTATTTCACTCGATTCACCTGAATTAGAAATGGCAAGCACAATATCGTTTTTAGCCAATGCGCCTAAATCACCATGACTTGCTTCACCTGGATGAACAAAAAATGCCGGTGTACCTGTGCTGGCAAAGGTCGCGGATATTTTATTACCAATATGCCCCGATTTCCCCATGCCCATAACAATCACTTTGCCTTTGCACTGCAAGATGAGCTCACATGCTTGACCAAACTCAACTGAGTCTACATATTGATATAAATTATCTAGGGCAGCCTTTTCAATATCAATGACTTTACGGCCCCACTGACGAAATTGAGTTTGATTTACCATACGGTTCTCTCTTTTAGCTGAATACTTTACCTTCATGCCCCAATCTAGTGAGACTGAAATACAATCACTTGGTACGCAATAAAGGTGATTAATAATAGTGTGCCATGCCAACGAGTCAGTTGTTGCTTAGCGCCACTGGATAATACTAAAACGGCTAATGCTGCACTGGTGCCTAATACCATGTAGAAGTCTCTACCGCTGGCCGATGTATCGATTTCTCCGGGGGAAATTAACCCTGGCAATGCCAACACAGCAAGAATATTAAATAAGTTCGATCCAACGATATTACCAATGACAAGATCGTGTTCTTTTTTTAACACGCCAGCAATGCAGGCTGCTAATTCTGGTAGGCTTGTCCCTACTGCAATAATGGTTAAACCGATGACAAGATCGGACAAACCATAAAACTTTGCAATACCCACGGCACCATCAACCATCCAACCAGCTGATAGCGGGAGTAATATAATACCGACTGTAAGCCAAATGATAGCATGAAAGGTTGGTACATCTTTAGGGATCTCAGAGTCCATTTCAGTATCTAAGCTGTCGGTGGTTTTATCATGAGTTGCTTGCCAAATAAAATATCCCATTAACCCTAAAAGGGTTACAAGCAGCATGATACCTTCTACTCGTGTTAATACATTATCATGCAAGGTAAAGCCTGCAAATACAGTAGCTGCGAGCATAATAGGTATTTCACGTTTTAAGGTTTGTGAGCCTACGCTAATCGCACCCAGTAATGCGGTTAATCCTAAAATTAAGGTAATGTTAGCTATGTTAGAACCTAGGACGTTACCAATCGCGGTGTCACGCATGCCATCCATTGAGGCTGTGGCAGCAACAAACATTTCAGGAGCAGAACTCCCCATCGCAACAATAGTGAGTCCAATTAACATGGGAGGTAAGCCTAAATTACGCGCAAATGCGGCAGCGCCATAAACAAATCTATCCGCACTCCAGACTAAAACTGCAAGGCCGACGACTAACATTAGGATATTAACTAGCATGTGATTCCGGTAGTGGTAATTAATTGACGAGCATTTTCGCTGGATTTGTATCAAATTGAAAGCATTGCCCAGTAATTGTACTGACAATCATATGTGCTTATATGGATATAGTTGTCGCTTAATCGACAATTACAGTACAATTTGCGCTTAAACTTAATGCAAGGAAGGCTGTTATCTCCTCAACGCCAATGTCTGATATGAGTAAATCGAATAATAAACCTTTGGTCGAAGTTAGCCATTTGGCCTTTAGTCATGGTTCGCGCGTTATCTATGAAGATATTTCTTTGTCGATCCCCAAAGGTAAAGTAACAGCAATCATGGGGCCTAGTGGTATTGGTAAAACGACCCTATTAAAATTAATTGGTGGGCAGCTAATTCCCGATAGCGGGCAAGTATTGTTCGATGGCCATGATATACATCAGCTTAAGCGTAAGGATCTTTTTCAACTGCGAAAGCGCATGAGCATGCTATTTCAAAGTGGTGCATTATTTACCGATCTTAACGTATTCGATAATGTGGCCTTTGCCTTGAGAGAACATTCTGGACTTCCAGAAGATGTTATCCGTTCAATTGTATTGATGAAGCTGCAAGCTGTCGGTCTTCGCGGCGCAGCATATATGATGCCAAACGAGTTATCTGGTGGCATGCAGCGAAGGGCCGCATTAGCTCGGGCGATTGCGCTTGAACCTGAGATGGTGATGTATGATGAGCCTTTTGCAGGACAAGACCCCATTTCCATGGGTATGTTAGTTAAACTTATTCGTGAGTTGTCGGACTCATTAAAACTCACTTCGGTGGTTGTGTCTCACGATGTTGATGAAGTATTAGGTATAGCAGATTATGTTTATGTGATTGCAGACAAAAAAGTCATTGCTCATGGTACACCAGAGCAATTACGTCAATCTGATAATCCACAACTAGTTCAGTTTATTCAGGGCGCGCCAGATGGCCCAGTGCCATTTCATTATCCTGCAGAGGATTATCAAGAGGAGCTACTTCGTGGGCGCAACTGATTATATTGCCGATATCGGCAAATATGCACTGCAAATAGTGTTGGGCTATGGCCGAGCGGGCAT
>NZ_JACJER010000137.1:0-11857 GCF_014164185.1 Shewanella sp. SG44-6
GGCTAAGTTTTTCGGTTAATTTCTTTGTTGGGATTAGCCTTCTTGCGCCAGGTATTCAATAATTTGTTCCATGTTCAGATTAAAATCATCAGCACGCACACACTTTACAATTAAGTCATCAGTGACGGTTGCCAAATCAATTTTTTTATCAGATGCAAAATGATCCGGTTTTAGATGATAAAAGGGTTTCACAAGAGGACGTATTGGATCTTGAGGATTATGGCCTTCAACGATAGCCAGCCTATTTGATTCAAGTTGTACCACAGAGCCAACAGGATAAACTCCCATACAGCGAATAAATTGGTCGACTAAATCTTTATCTAATTCATTGTTGTCTGCTAACGCACGTAAAATACTAAAGGCTTTTACCTGAGCATAGCCTTGTTTGTAGCAACGATGAGAAGTGAGCGCATCGAAAATATCACAAATGCTGATCATACGGCCATAAAGGGTAATTTTATCAGCCGTTACGCCGAACGGGTAACCCAAACCATTGAGTTTTTCATGGTGTAGGCTCGCCACTTCTAAGCTCAGCGCACTGATCCCAGGAGTATTTTTCATGATCTCAATAGAGTAACTGGCGTGAGTTTTCATAATATGAAACTCTTCTTCAGTCAGTCTATCGGGTTTGTTGAGAATGCGATCGGGGATCATGATTTTACCAACATCATGTAAAAAAGCCCCGATGGCCAGTTGATTAACAATCTCTTTGTCGATTTTCTTGTATACGGCAAACATCGTCATGAGTACTGACACGGACACTGAATGCTCAAGTAAATATTCATCTTTATTACGAATATTAATCACACATGATAAGGCATTGGGATTATTAAAAATTAAATCTGTTGATTCTGTGGTAATTTTTTCTACCGGATCCATGTCTAACGGAAGACCGTGCTGCGCATTATTAAACAGCTTTTTTTGAATGTCTTTTGACTCATTGAATACTTGGCGCGCTCGTACTATTTCTTGATTAAAGAAATTTGCTGTCACATCGGTGCGCGCAGGCGTGACTTTTCGAGGCGCTTGAGGCTTAGGCACATTGACCTTAAGATCAACTTTTTCGACAATAACTTCACTTTTACTGGTATCAATGAGCAGCTTAGTAACCGACTTTTGTTTTAATGCTTCGATAACACGCTTGCTTTTAATCACACCAGGCTTAGTTAATGAAAACATGTCTTTAGGTTCAGTGATTTCAACTACATACATTCCAACATCAACGTCAGTAATGTTATGTTCAATCAGCATATATCGGTTCCTTGGGTATTTATTTGCATCAAAGATAAATCAGTTACTCGGTATTTATTCATACAGCATTGCATAAGATAGTTCATTTAACATTGTAATATAAGCAAAAATGCTAACAACATCAGCCTGTAGCACAATCTTTAGCTCAATCTTTAGCATGATATTGTTCAAAAATGCTTGTGCAGTTAATCAACAATGTGGCCGGAGTACTATTTGGATATTATGCCTAATTAGCCGTGAGGTCCAATGGCTTTGAACAATCGTTATTTAATCGTGTTATTTTAGCCCGATTTATAGAGTTTATACCGTTAATACAACCCTTTAAATACAGGTGTGAATATTGGCTAATGGCAAATTAGTCTGAATTAACACACTGGTAATGTTCAACAATAGAGATTCTGGTCATTGAGAAAATAACGCTATGCTAAGAGTTAACAATCTTAGCTAAATATCATAAATGATTTGAGTCGCGTGAAACCTGTACGTTAACCCTTGGGCATACATCCATATATCGCATATTTTCGCTTATGCTTTAGCATAAACATTAGCCGATATTGTATATTTTATTAATATTAAGGCGTTAGTAATTGCCGTAATGAGTGCCTTAGCTGTTTAAATACTGGTTCGCTGCTATAGCGATGGTGCTGAATAACATCGACATTTGCTTGCCAACCAATTTCTTTAAATTCAGAGGGCAACAGTACTAATTGGCCATTATCTACATAGCTTTTGGCAATATGATTAGGCAGCAAGCACCAACCATGTCCCTGTAATGCCAGTTCAAGTAAAATATAATAATTGTCGGCATACCAAACATCTGGACTAATGGCTAACTGAAAGCTACTGGATTTGGTATTACGTGAGCGCATCAATAATTGGCGGTGCAGCTTTAAGCTGGCTAAGTTTTCACATACTTGTTGTGCTAGCGCATGGCTACTGGCGACATACATATCAAACTTAATTGAGCCAATGGATTCAAAATCAATTTGCGTTGGAATAACCAGTTCACTGAAAATAATTCCAGTGACGGCTCGGTCAGTGTCAATCATATCGATAATATCAATGCTTGAAGCGGTTAAAAATTCTAAGGTGACATTTGGGAAATTTGCTTCTAACTCATTAATAATATTCGACAGTTTTTGCAGTGGAATGCCTTCATCTAAGCCAATGGTTAACTCTGAAAGTGTTTGCTGTTCTAAGGTTTGGGCGCAATAGCGTAAGCGTTGATGCTGCGCTAATAAGACTTGGGCATGTGGCAACAGCTTTTTACCGGCCGAGGTTAACTGCGGATATCGTCCACTACGATCAAATAAGCTAGCGTTGCAGTCTATTTCGAGGTTTATCACATGCTGGCTGACCACCGACTGCGCTTTATGTAAGGATCTTGCAGCAGAAGAGAAAGACCCAGTTTCTACTGTCGCCACAAAGGCCTCAAGTTGCTCAATACTATACATATCGCTTTTCCCGATGCTATCCAACTATTATGTATCCCTATTCTGGATGACAATAGTTGAAAGGTCACGATATATTGAGTCTATTATGCAAGGTAAAGAAAGAGTGTTTCAGGCGATAACGTTTGAGCTGCTGGCAATGGCGCTTATTGTGCCGACAAGCGCGTTAATGATGAAGCAAGAGGCCAGCGATATGTTGGTTGTGAGTATTGGTTTGTCGTTATTTGCTATGTTATGGAATTACATTTATAACGTGTGGTTTGATAAAATAGTTGGTCCAAATAGGATTGAAAGAACGTTACTGATCAGGATTATGCATGCATTGTGTTTTGAAGGCGGCATGTTGTTGGTCACTATTCCATTAGTATCATGGTATCTGTCATTAAGCCTTATCGATACCCTGATATTAGAAGCTGGAGTGTTGATTTTTATTTTAATTTATACCGCGGTCTTTAATTGGCTTTATGATATATATCAACCGTATCAAAAATGGTTTGCTAATTTTGCTCAATAATTTGGTTTATTAAATTGGCTCAATAATCGTTAACTTATATTACTTGTATAAACTAATGATTACCTGTGTGGTCTATTTAATACCTAAGCGGAGTTTGTTTATATTACTGTCATGACTATTGTCATGATCACAGTGCCATCTTAGCCCGTCAATAATTATAAGCTGGAAGTGAATGTGAAACATGACTGCCTAGGTTGCACATCTTATTTACCCACATCCGTTCGCTGGGGTTATGGCTGGTCGTATCCTAGAGATTACGGCTCGTTAACTGTCGATGAGCTTAAGCAAGTTGAGCAACTGTAACAACCCTTATTAATATCACCATTCTAGTTCAACTCAAGAGGGGCAATATTTGGGGCTACCTAGCCAAGATGATACATTTGCATTTTTAAGCTTACACGCGAACATTATTTGTGTTTTCTTGAGAAAAAGTAAGCGATTTTTTTCTTCGTAACCACTCAGATGTCTCTGGTTTTTAATATCACTTATCGGCTAGTGTTAACATTTTAGACCGATTAACTTACGCTTTGCAGCTTATTACTTTCAGCTGGTTATTTCAGTTTTTTAATTGATGCTATGCCTTTTATAAACCCATCATCAACTCAGTCCGCTTAAATTCATCCACGGTCATGAGTGATGTTGTACCATCCATCACGCTATATTAGGCTTAAACGATATAGTTAACATGGCTACTTGCACCACAATATAATTTAAGAGTACAATTGTGCGCTGAAATTGAGCTAACACTTGTGCGCTAAAATGAATCTATTGACCCGACTTAACCAAGTCACCGCAAAAACCTTATTCCATACTGACTCTCTTGGCAGTTATTTCGAACCTATTATGCAGCGCATAAAGCCAGCTTGGCGCACCCATTGTTTTCGCGCCCAGGTGTTGGGGCATCAATTACTTCGTGCCGATGTTGTGCAACTAGACTTGTCTGCAGATAAAGCCTGGCCGCAAGCCATAGCAGGCCAGCACGTGTTATTGACGGTAGAAATTAATGGCCGTTTAATGACCCGACCTTTTTCAATCTCCTCTGCTCCCGACCAGTCCCATAGCCAATACCCTAAAAAGCGCGTGATTCGTTTAACCATTAAGACCCATGTTGACGGTGCTTTTACGGCAAAATTATTGGCGAATATTACCGCGGGTAGTTACGTCAATTTAAGTGCGCCACAAGGTGAGTTTGCAGTAAGTGACCGTATCCAACCATCAACACCATTATGGTTTGTGGCGGCTGGGAGTGGCATTACGCCATTTATGGCGATGCTAAACCAACTGGCGTTGCTACCACAACAACCACAAAATCCCATTAATTTGGTTTACTTTGCCAAGCCGGGTGAGCATTTGTATGTTGACGAACTCATGGCGTTACAGCAGCAGTTAAACCAATTAAAAGTGCAATTGCTTATTCGTAAAAATGGCGACAATTTAGCGGATGCTCTGAGTGACTGCACCGTGCAAAGCCAAGTGTTGGTATGTGGCCCAGGCCAGTTTAAGCAGGATGTTGATCGCCAATTAGATGCCATTAATCACCCGTTAAAGCAGCGGCAAGCGGAGTATTTTCAAGCTCCGGTTATGTCGCAAACACACAGCGGCGAGCAGCATATTCAGTTAACCCAGCGTGGTAAACAAACCCAGCTAACATTAGCAACCAACAACTCTTTACTCAATGGCTTAGAGCAACAGGGGATCAGTGCTAATTTTGGTTGCCGTATTGGTGTGTGCCATCAATGCCAGTGTATTAAAAAATCTGGTGTGGTGAGGAATATGCGTACCGGTGAGATATCACAGCAAGGTGAGCAATTAATTCAATTATGTATTTCTCAGGCGGTGACGCCACTTGAGTTGGAACTGTAAAGTGATGAATAAGAATATTAATTTTGATCTGTTAGCTAACGAGTTAGATGAGTTGAAACGTCAAACGTTAACCGAAGTTGGCACAGCCGATGCGGCCTATATTCGTAACGTCATTGTGTGGCAACGAGCTTTAGAGTGGGGCGGGCGTGTGTTATTGATGTTGGGGGTTATTCATCCACTCTGTTGGATTTTGGGTGTGTTGAGCTTAGCCAGTGCCAAAATTCTCGACAATATGGAAATCGGTCATAATGTGTTGCATGGACAATACGATTGGATGAACGATCCTCATATTAACTCGCGTCAGTTTGATTGGGACATAGCCTGTGACGGTAAAAGTTGGCAACGGATCCACAATTATGAGCATCACACTTATACCAATGTGATTGGTAAAGACCGAGATTTTGGTTATGGTTTGTTGCGTTTGTCGAATGACTTTTCCTGGCGGGTTAAAAACCTGTGGCAATTTCTCACTTACCTAAATTTAAGCATGCTATTTCAGTGGGGAGTTTCTTATCATGAACTCGCCGCAGAACGTGTTTTTATGGGCAAAAAGAAACAAGACCGTCCATCAAAAATTGATCCAAGCGAACTGAAACGACGTTTTTTTAGTAAAGGTGGTAAACAATTATTCAAAGATTATCTGCTATTTCCCTTGCTCGCGGGGCCGCTATTTTTGTGGGTGCTATGTGGTAACTTAATCGCCAATTTAATTCGTAATTTATGGACATCGACTATCATATTTTGTGGTCATTTTACCTCAGATGTTCATACCTTTAGCCAAGCTGAGTGTGAAAATGAAACTCAAGGTCAGTGGTATTATCGCCAGGCATTAGGTTCGTCGAATATTCTCGGCGGCAAATTATTTCATATATTCACTGGTCATTTGAGCTTTCAAATTGAACATCATTTGTTTCCCGATCTGCCATCGTCACGCTATCAGCAAGTGGCGCCAAAAGTGCAAGCTATCTTTGCCCGTCACGGTATTGCTTATCATACGGGACCTTTTTTACGTCAATATAGTCAAGTGGTTAAACGAATACTGCGTTATTCACTACCTTAAATGATCTTCAGGTTAACGGCTAAGCACTTCAACTGAAGTGCTTTTTTATCGGTAAAATAGTCATTGGCGTCATTGTTGTGAGCCGCTAATATAGGCTAATCGGTTTAGAGTGGATATGCGAAAATGATAGCGTCAGGCAAAGGTGTACGTGCGGTTGCGGTATTAGAAGCCAGTAAAGGAATGTTGGCTTTATTGGTTGCTATCGGCCTGCATGCATATGCTGGGCAAAACCTGTCGGCGCTGGCAACACAATGGATGACTCATCTGCACTTAAATCCTGCGAGTCACTATCCCGGTATTTTTATTTCGGCCGTTAGCGCAGTATCACCATCGAGTTTAACGTTAATGGCAATAGGTGCTGCAGCATATACCTTAATTCGTTTTATTGAAGCTTATGGTTTATGGCATAACTTACGCTGGACTCAATGGTTCGCGTTGGTCAGTGGCGCGATATATCTGCCTTTAGAGCTTTATGAAGTGGTTAATCACTTTAACTTAATGAGTGTGGTGGTGCTGATAATTAATCTACTGGTGGTGGGATATATGTATTTGGTGTTATTTCCTCGTCGCGTTTCAATATGAGCTGTATTTCAAATTTTTTATAAAGCGATTAAGTTGAACTATTAACATAAATTAATCGTTGAGAGTTGATCCTTTATATCATGATGTTAGTATAAATACATTAGTAACGTTAACGATGAGTTAGCCATAGCGCTATTCATCAACAGTAACTATATGGTGTGTAATATATTGTTAAGGCATCTGTTAAGATGTTATTGGTTTATTTTTAAATGAGACCTTTTAAAAAGAGACCTATGAGTTGAGTAATAGTGTTAATATATAGACTCTATTTATAGGTTTAACAAATAGGTTTGATACTATACACTGATGCAATATTATATTAGTTAAGTTGGTATATGCATTAAGGCCAATATATTGTTATTCGATTTTATGCTTATTTTATTAAGCGACTTATGAATAACGTGTATTCACCATTTATACAAATGCTGTAATGTTATGACTAATTAATTCTACTTTGAGAGGAATAAAATGACAGACATCGATATTGGTATAAAAAAAGACGACCGACTAAAAATTGCTGAAGGCTTAAAAAGTTTATTAGCAGATTCATATACACTTTATTTACAGACTCATAATTTTCACTGGAATGTAACAGGTGTACACTTTCGTGAGTTACGCCTGATGTTTGAAGAGCAATATACTGAGCTTGCGGTGGCTGTTGATGATATTGCTGAACGCATTCGTACATTAGATGTAGCAGCACCGGGGACTTACAAAGAGTTTGCTCGTTTAAGTTCAATAAAAGAAGTTGAAGGTGTACCAAGTTCTGCAGATATGGTTGATTTATTAACCCAAGGCCATGAGCAAGTGGTTAAAACATCCCGACAAGTGCTTAAATTAGCTCAAGCGGCTGATGATGAATCAACCGCTGCATTAGTGTCAGACCGGATGCGCATACATGAAAAAACTGCATGGATGTTAAGGGCTACACGTAAGTAAGCTGCTGTATGAGATCAACCGCTTCTGGTTGGCGTTATATCGCTAATAAAGGCTAATAACTTGCAGTAAAATCAAACCGCTGTCTTTGCTACAGCGGTTTGTTGTTTTTGGCTTTCGGATACGAAATTTATCGATCTCAATAGCCAAAAACGATAATCTAGCGTTTTGATTTTTTGATGATGCTATTGTGACCGATAAAGCCCTTAATAAACTTGCTAAGCATTTATATGCTCAGCGTGGTATTCCTCATCCTGACTCAAACTATTTAGCCTTTGTGCCCCAAAGTATTGAACAGGCTATTGCTGTCCAACAATTGATGATAACTCAACATGACACTATTGCGGGTTGGAAATGCCTAGTTCCGCAAGCTAATGGTCAGTTAATTGTTGCGCCAATATTATCAACAGCAGTGAGCCAGACTATTGATTGCGGCATTATACCCAGTATTAAAGACGGGCAGCCAACCGCGCTGATAGAGCCTGAAATTGCGTTTATTTTAGGTCAGGACATTGAGCCTTATCGCCATTACAGTAATGATGACATTGACCAAGCTATTAGTGCTACACACATGGCTTTAGAATTGATTCAAAATCGTTTTAGTCGTGAGATACAACCCAGTTTTTATCAAAAACTTGCCGATGGCTTGAGCAATCAAGGTCTGTACATAGGTCCAAAAATAGACACTTCTATTGCTTATCAAGCCAGCCATATTGAGGTGGTGGTCAGTGACGGTGAACGCACCGCAAGATTACAGCAATTTTCTGGGGTACACCCTTGTGAATTACCCCAAAACCCTGTGTATTGGTTAATTAATTACTTAGCAAAATTGGGCATTAAGCTCAGCGCTGGTCAAGCCATTATCACGGGTTCATATTGCGGTGTTGTCAAAGTCCCCATGGCAACAGAAGTGAATATTGAATATATAGGTATCGGTCATTTTAATATCAAGTTTTATGACTTACTTGCCTAGTGGAGTTGCTGGCGGATTTAAAGCTGTCGTTAAATAATACGACATATTTTTGTTATCATTTGTTAAAAATTAAAAAAGCGCTCAAGGCGCTTTTTTAACTTTCTAATTGAATAAAGAATTCTTCTAGTTCTCTGTTTACTGTGTCTGTATCGCCGGTGGCTTTGAGATAAGATCGTAAACCAATAATGTGCACTTGTAGCTTTTTCGCCACTTGAGATTTATCTAATTTGCTTGGTAAATCACCATCATGCTGAGCTTTTTCTATGATACTGGCAAAGCGATGCTCAACTTGAGTCAGCAGATCTTTAGCTATGTTCAGTGTTTCTTGATGAGATTCATCGAGTTCAGCTAAAGTGCGCACAACCATGCATAATTCGCTTGGCACTTCTGCACAGCAAGGCACGATAATACTGCGTAAATATTGCTTAAATCCATTCCAGGCACTGTCACTTTGGGCTATTTTTTCATTTAAATCACCCGTGGAGGTTTGCACGTAATGAATCAACGTTTGGTGAAATAAATCGGCCTTACTACCGAATGCGGCATATATGCTGCCAGGCCGCATATCCATGGTAGTTTGAATTTCTCGGGTCGAAGTCGCCAAAAAACCTTTTTGCCAAAATAGATTTTTTGCTTTTTCAAGTACTTCTTCACGATTAAATTTGGAAATATTAGCCATTAGTGCCTCTTTTAGTTAGATCACTATTTTACGACAAGCCGGTAACCTAAGGCCAGCCTATTGTGCTAAATATTAATTATAAAGCGTAACAGTTATCTATTGTTAACCCTAAAATAGACATCATACAAGTGACTCAATACAGCCATTGATGCGTGTTATCATTTAGCGTTTTTATCGTTAGCATGGATCAAGTTAACGTTAAACAGCAGTAATTCATTTATAATAAATGACTTCAATATTATGTTTTGTCGTCATTATCTGCTCACTTATTTCAAAGGTGAGGTTAAACTTGCTTGCCAATAATCACGTCAGTGTGTTGTTGTGAATTAAATGGTCAATATTGGCATCACAATGGTGAAATAGTTTGATAAAGTGATCTGCTATTATGGCAACGTCAGAATAGTGGCAGCAGGGGATTGAGCTGAATATATCATCAACATTAGGATCGCAATAGTATGGCAAATGTGAACATGCCTTTTAACGCAAGTCAGCAACAATTGGCCTTACTACGACTGGTTAATTGGGGTTTAAAAATTGGGCTGATCTTGTTTGCCACAGACTTATTTGGGTTAACAACTCCTCCAATAGCTTTATCATACGTGTTAATTATTGAAGCTTGTTATGTTGGCTTTAGTTATCGTTTTCATCGACTGAGCATGAACAACAATGGTTTGTTGTTTTTAACCTTATTGTTAGACACTTTGTTTTGGGCAACCTGGTTATATTTTACCGGCGGGGCGACCAATGCTTTCGTATCATTACTGTTATTACCGATAGCTATTTCTGCCATTACCTTGCCTCGTTGGGCGCCTTGGTACTTAACCATAGTATCAACCGCATTTTATACCTTAATGATTGTCGATATTTCAGATGAAATGCGCGATCCCGCTATGGCCCATGACATGAGCCAAATGCCAATGACCCATACGATACAAGCCAATCAGGCTATGCCTGTAAGCCACAGTATGGATATGGGCTCGCACTATTTAGGCATGTGGTTTAATTTTGTGATTTCTGCATTGGTGTTAACGGTTACCGTAGGTTTTATCGCCAAACGGATACGCCAAAAAAATGCAGAGCTACGCTATTTACGCGAAGCCCAGTTACGCCAAGAAAAGATTTTGGCGTTAGGCACCGCATCAGCACAAATGGCTCATCAGCTGGCAACACCATTGGCAACATTACGCTTATTGGTTGATGAACTGTTCGAATCGGCCAATGATGCTGAACAAACAGAATTGATTAGTGAGATGCAACAAGCGCTTAATCGATGTGAAGTTACCTTAAGCGATTTACGCCTCGCCACAGAGTCGATACGCGAGCATAAATTAACCCACCAACCGGTTAATCAGTTAGCTGATATGTTGATTGACCAAGTGAATTTATTAATGCCAGAAACTCAATTAAACATCACCTTAACGCCACAAGTCGAGCAGGGGATCTTATATACCGACATGAGCTTATTACCGGCGTTAATGGCCCTGATCCAAAATGGCGCTCAGGCGAGTCAAGATAACCAGCACTCAGCCGTTGTTGATATCAATATCAGCCTGTCACAGCCACAAGAATTGAGCATCACTATTCGCGATTACGGTGTCGGCATTGCTACTCATTTGCTTCATACCTTAGGTAATAATATGGTAAAAAGCCCCAAAGGGATGGGCATCGCGGTATTATTAAGTCACACCAGTTTTGAGCGTTTAGGCGGTAAGTTATACCTTAAACCGCACCCAGACTGTGGCACCGAAGCCATAGTGACATTACCGCTTAGTGTACAAAAAGCGAGTTGAAGCTATTTTAACGAATAGAAGCGAATCGAAGTAAACAGAAGTTGAAATAAAGATAAGCTGGATTGAGATCACCATGAACAAGCTATTGATTATTGAAGATGATTTGGCCCTAGCTGCCATTTTAGCCCGCCGCCTCGGCAAGCATGGGTTTGAGTGTAAAACCTGCCATCACGCCAGTGATAGCTTATTAATGGCAAGGCAATTTGTGCCCACCCATATCGTGTTAGACATGAAATTAGCCGAACATAATGGCTTGTCGTTAATTAAACCCTTAAGACAACTTTTACCCCAGGTACACATGGTATTGCTCACTGGCTTTGCCAGCATCGCCACCGCCGTCGAAGCCATCCGCCTTGGAGCAGACAATTACCTCGCTAAACCCGTCGATACCCAAACGTTATTAAATGCATTATCCGTCTCGGCTGAAACCACAACCACTTATGATGATATTGAAGAACAGCCACTTAACCCCAAGCGCGTTGAATGGGAACACATTCAACAAGTGCTCGCCAACAACAATGGCAATGTATCAGAAACCGCACGACAATTGGGTATGCACCGCAGAACCTTACAGCGGAAGTTATTGAAAAAGCCTACGGCTGATAATCGGTAAGAAAGGTGGCTAAACCAAGTGTCATATATGGACCCACCCGTTTTGCAAGTGATTTCGAAGCGTTGATAAACAAATTCATTGCCTTCATATATCCGGCTTGTGAACCGGGTGTTTTATATACCCGCAGCCCTAATGCAATTAGCTA
>NZ_JACJER010000138.1:0-11708 GCF_014164185.1 Shewanella sp. SG44-6
ACAGCACATAAACAAAAATGAATAAGCATAGCCAAACCACATCAACGAAGTGCCAATACCAACTACCCGCTTGAAATGCGAAATGTTTATCGGGGGTAAAGTGACCCTTGATAATTCTGAGTAATAAAATAATCAAAAACAGGGTACCAATCGTCACGTGCATGCCGTGAAAACCGGTTAATAAAAAGAAGGTGTTACCGTACACTCCTGAAGATAGGGTTAGGCCCATTTCTTGATAGGCATGGCTGTATTCTTCGACCTGTAAACTGAGAAACGCAATCCCCAACATCACCGTTAACGCTAACCAGATGATCAACGGTTTACGATTGGCCTTTTCGAGATTGATATGGGAAAAATGCAAGGTAACCGATGAGGTTAACAGGATGATGGTGTTGATTAATGGCAAACCCGTCCATGGCATCGCCTCGGTTGCGCTACCATCAGGTGTTTTCACCAAAGGCCAAATTGCTTCAAAGGCAGGCCACAGTACCTCATGAGTCATGGCATTGTTCGATGCGCCACCAAGCCAAGGTACTGAAATCATACGTGCATAAAATAATGCGCCAAAAAAAGCCCCAAAAAACATAATCTCTGAAAAAATAAACCAGCTCATTCCTTGCCTAAATGAACGATCCATTTGTGGTGAGTAAAGCCCTGCCATTGATTCATCAATAACGGTTTTAAACCAACCAAAAATCATAAAGATAATCACGGCAAAACCAGTGATTAATATGTAACTTCCTGAGGTTTTTTCAGTGGCTAATTGTTGTACATAAGTGCCTGCGCCAAATGCAATTAAAAATAAGCCTATAGCACCGATTATCGGCCAAGCACTTTGGTTTGGCACATAATAAGTTTGATACTTTGTGGTCATTTTGCTGCTCCTTGCTCTACGACGATCGTCTGTTTATCGGTGATGTCATAGAGGGTATAAGAGAGAGTCAATGTATTAATAGACGCGGGTAAATCCGGGTCCACGTAGAAAATCAGTGGTAATTCTGCAGTTGCTGATGCGGCCAAGGGTTGTTGGTTAAAGCAAAAACATTCCGTTTTATTGAAGTACGCCGCTCCTTGTCCAGGTGATACTGAGGGGATTGCTTGGCCTACTGTGTCGTGTGCAGACAGGTTTTTAACCAAAAATTGTGCGTGAGTGAGCTCACCAGGATGCACGCTTATTTGGTTAACTTTAGGGCTAAATTCCCATGGCATATCTGACTGAACTTGGGTCACAAATTCAATGGTAACGGTACGGCTTTTATCAACCACTACCGCTTCATAGCTACTGGCGCTATTTTGGGTTTTGCCATTAATCCCCAATGTATCGCAGAGCACGTCATAAAGCGGTACCAATGCAAAACCAAACCCAAACATACCAATTGATCCAGCAATCAGCATGATTAATAACTTACGATTTGATTTTGTTGGCTGTGTCATCTCATTTTATCTCCGGCGGAGTGGTAAACGAGTGATATGGCGCTGGACTGGCAATGGTCCATTCCAAACCTTCTGCAGCTTCCCAAGGGTTATCGCCAGCCGGTTTGCCACCTTTGATACATTTGAGCACCACAGCGAGAAA
Organism: Shewanella sp. SG44-6; assembly: GCF_014164185.1. Classification (NCBI taxonomy): domain Bacteria; kingdom Pseudomonadati; phylum Pseudomonadota; class Gammaproteobacteria; order Alteromonadales; family Shewanellaceae; genus Shewanella; species Shewanella sp. SG44-6. Next base: position 1,577 of record NZ_JACJER010000138.1, read on the forward strand.
AATAAACTGCGATAAACCAAATGCAAATCCACCAATCGAAACAATTTGATTCACATCGGCAAACTGTACTGCGTAATCTGGGATTCGACGAGGCATACCCGCCAAGCCTAAAAAGTGCATTGGGAAAAACAGCACGTTGACAGAGATCACTGAGCACCAAAAATGCCACTTGCCTAAGGTTTCGTTGTACATATTACCGGTCCATTTTGGCAGCCAATAATATGCCGCCGCCATAATGGAAAATATCGCCCCAGTCACCAGTACATAATGAAAATGCGCTACTACAAAGTAAGTGTCGTGATACTGAAAGTCAGCAGGGGTGATTGCCAGCATCAAACCGGAAAAGCCACCAATGGTAAACAGAATGATAAACGCCACCGCAAATAGCATTGGTGTTTCAAATGTCATCGAACCGCGCCACATGGTAGCAACCCAATTAAACACCTTAACCCCAGTAGGAACCGCAATTAGCATGGTGCAATACATGAAAAACAACTCGGCGAATACCGGCATGCCTGTGGTAAACATATGATGTGCCCATACTAAGAACGACAGTACAGCAATACTGGCCGTAGCGTAAACCATAGAGGAGTAGCCAAATAATTTCTTGCGGCTAAAGGTCGGTATAATGGCGGAGATAATGCCGAATGAGGGTAAAATCATGATGTAAACTTCTGGGTGACCGAAGAACCAGAAAATATGCTGGAACATCACTGGGTCACCGCCACCTGCAGCATCGAAAAAGCTGGTACCGAAAAACTTGTCGGTTAACACCATAGTCACTGCGCCTGCGAGCACTGGCATCACCGCAATTAATAAAAAGGCAGTAATTAACCAAGTCCACACAAACAAAGGCAGTTTCATCCATGTCATGCCAGGAGCGCGCAAGTTAACAATGGTTACGATAACGTTAATCGCGCCCATTATCGAGCTGATACCCATGATATGGATGGCGAATACAAATAGAGCGGTGCTATCAGGGCTATAAGTGGTTGATAGCGGTGCGTAGAATGTCCAACCAAAGTTAGGACCACCGCCTTCCATGAATAACGAACTGAGTAATATGGTAAACGCGAACGGTAAAATCCAAAAGCTCCAATTATTCATCCGCGGTAAAGCCATATCTGGTGCACCGATCATCATCGGAATTAACCAGTTAGCTAATCCGGTAAAAGCCGGCATCACTGCGCCAAATACCATGATAAGACCATGAACCGTGGTCATTTGATTAAAAAAGTTAGGTTCTACTAGCTGTAATCCAGGCTGAAATAACTCTGCCCGAATGACCATTGCCATGGCGCCACCAGTGAGAAACATAATAAAACTAAACCATAAGTACAGCGAACCGATATCTTTATGATTAGTTGTGAGTAGCCAGCGCATGAGCCCTTTCGGCGCTCCGTGATGATCATCATGAGCGGTAGCTAGTGTATCGTGCGTTGTTGTGCTCATTGTCTTCCCCTACTGTCCATGGCTAGCGACATCGGCAGGTTGCACCGCCTCGCCAGAATTATTGCCCCACGCATTGCGCTCATAAGTAATCACCGCAGCCATCTTTTGTGGGCTAAGTTGACTACTAAATGCCTGCATCGCGGTGCCTGGTTTACCGTGCATAACGATATCGATATGTCCGCTAACCGGTCCGGTAACCACAGGGCTGCCAATAAGTGAAGGGAAAGCGCCTGGCAAACCAGCACCAGTGGCTTGATGACATGCGGCGCAAGTGGTGACATAAACCTGCTCACCTTCAGTGATTAATTGCTCCAAGGTTAAGGTGGGCAGATCTTCAACGGCAACAACCTCTGGCGTTACAGCCTTTGCGACGGTTTCAAGAGCCTGAGTCGCTTTTTCTGTCGCAGTATTGGTGCTCTCAGTTGCTGTTGCGGCCATTGTGCTTTCAGTCTTATTTGCTTCAGTACTTGCTTCATTGCCGCCAGAGAAATTACTCACATCAGCAGCTTGAACAACATCACCGGTATTATTGCCCCAAGCATTACGCTCAAAGGTAATCACTGCGGCAATCTCTTGGGCGGTAAGTTGCTTGGCAAAGGCTTGCATTGCGGTTCCTGGTTTACCGTTTAAGACGATGTTGAGGTGACCTGCAACAGGGCCTTTTATGATAGGACTGCCAATTAGTGATGGGAATACACCTGGAAGGCCCGCACCATTAGGTTGGTGACAAGCGGCGCAACGAGCAAGATAGATCTGTTCGCCTTGGGTGGTTAACTCTTCAAGAGATAAGGTTTGTGACAGTGATGCAGCCGCCGCAGCAGCGGCATTACTGGCCAGTTGCTTTTGCTCTACTAACCAATTATCAAAATCTGTCTCTGATAATGCTTGCACCACAATTGGCATAAATCCATGGTCTTTACCGCACAATTCGGCACATTGGCCACGATAAATTCCTGGCTTATCAATGCGGGTCCATGCTTCATTAATAAAGCCTGGATTGGCATCTTTTTTAACCGCAAAAGCCGGAACCCACCATGAGTGGATCACATCATCTGATGTCATTAAAAAACGCACTTTTTGGTTAATGGGCAGTACGAGTGGTTTATCGACTTCAAGAAGATAATGCTCTCCTTTAGCCTCTATGCCATCGATTTGATCTCTGGGGGTCGATAATGTGCTGTAAAATTCGATGTCTTTATCAAAATAGCTGTAATGCCATTTCCACTGCGACCCAGTAATTTTGATGGTGAGATCCGCATTGCTGGGATCTTCCATGGCAATTAAGGTTTTAGTGGCTGGAATAGCCATGGCGATTAAGATAATGAAAGGAATGACGGTCCAAGCTATTTCCACTTTAGTACTTTCGTGAAAATTTGCCGCAACAGCGCCTTTTGATTTGCGATGGTAAATCATTGAATAAATCATGATCCCAAACACCACTAACCCAATGGCACAACAGATATAAAGTATCGTCATGTGGAGGCCATAAACCTTACCACTGATATCTGTCACGCCTTGAGTCATGTTGAGGGACATTTCTGATGCCCCAAGCGGAAGTGCTATAAACACCACCAGTAAACAATACCACCATTGCTTCACAAGACTGCTCCTCTGTTCATTGCAAATAGCAATTACAAAGAAAAGTCACACAGTAATTCTCTGCTCTATGCAAACTTTTCGGTTCCCGAAAAAAGTTTGATGACCTCAAAGTACCTTGGTGGCAGTAAACAGGTTGTTTACGGTTTTATTATTAGCGGTGCACCACGCTTGTACCTACTACTGAACTTATCAATATTGAGTTGGCTCATTTGTCTGAAAGTAATCTTAATCACTGTCATTCACGTCCAATTAAAGATGAATAATATTTCATCCTTGGGAACAACATTAGCTGTAGATTAAACATTGATCAAGATCACTTTGTTGGCTAATTGACTGAAAAAAGATGAAAAAAAAGCCCTGAATTCAATACAGGGCTTGGTAAGTAAGGGTTAATGCTTAGTGAAATGAGCAAAAATTACTTGTTCCATTTATTAATGTAGGGCTAACAAGTTGATGTTTGTGAGGTAAGTGAGCATTCACATCCTCAATTACCACACCTAAAGCCCGTGCACTTTTAGCTACAATTTCTAATCGACGACTATCACGAGCGTCAAGTGAGCTTGTCCAAGTGACGACAGCACTTGATGTTCCACTGGTAAGCGCTTTTTCCATCGCCCATAAGGTTTCGACTTCGTCTTTAGTGTGCACCAGTAAAATACGGTCCATTCTCACGCCAGCATTTGCCAGCATATGTTTATAGCCAATGTGTGGTGGGCTAATTAACACAATCCATCGACCTTGTTGGCTCAATGTGGCGAGTTGACTACACAATTGGCTCAACTCAGCTTCACCTTGGGTGACTGTTTGTAATGTGCGAATGGTTTGGTTGCCATGCAATTCTGTTTCAGCTAAATCTACCCATAAGCCTGGGTGACGTGGCGCGATGCCCATTAGTTTGTTCATAACCAATCTCCATTACGGATAACGCCAACGGCAAGCCCTTCGATGGTTAGGCTTTGGCAACTTAAATCAACTTTAATCGGGGTGTAATCGTCATTTTCTGCGTGCAGATAAATCACATTACCTTTTTGTTCAAATCGTTTTACGGTGACGTCATCATCAACACGCGCCACCACAACTTGGCCATTACGTGCTTGTTGCATTTTATGAACCGCGAGTAAGTCGCCTTCTAAAATACCGATGTTCTTCATGCTGTCACCACGAACGCGCAACAGAAAGTCTGCGGCAGGTTTAAACATGCTCGGGTCGACTTGATAATACTGTTCAACGTGCTCTTGAGCCAAAATAGGCTCACCAGCTGCAACTTGTCCAATCAGAGGCAAACCGGTTTCAATCTGTTCTTCATGAGGTAAGCGAATACCTCGAGAGGTTCCAGGCATGATCTCGATAAAGCCTTTTTTGGCTAATGCTTTTAAATGCTCTTCGGCAGCATTAGCACTTTTAAAGCCAAGACGTTTCGCAATTTCAGCACGAGTGGGTGGCATACCTGTTTCGGCGATATTGTTTTTAATTAAGTCTAATATTTCTGCTTGGCGCGGCGTTAACGGTCTCATGATGATTCCTGTCTTTTTATACAGTGACTGTCATTATATACAGTGTTTGTGTTCGTGCAAGTATTAACCAACTATTTTTTGTGTTTTATTGGTTTTTTGTAACTTAAATTAATGTTTTTATTCGTTATTATATATGTTTTATCTTGCACTATGTCTTAAAGTGAGAGCTTACACGTAAAGATAAGTCGGCCAGATAGTGTAAGCAGGGTGGTTTCTGGTATCCTATACGACAATATTACAATGGCTTATGTTGCGAAAATAACCATGTCAAAACCAGATTCAATATTTTTACAAGCATTAAAATGGGTTCAAAAATGGATGGTACAGACCATTGTGGTGCCCCATGATCCGTTTGATGACCTCAATATAGATCCGACCAAGCCCTTGGTTTATTTGATGAAAACGGAATCTATTAGTGATATTGCCGCCTTGAGCGAAATCACTGAAGGATTTGGTATGCCAAGTCCTTATGAGCCGTTACAGCTTGATGGTTTAAGAGTGCCTCGAGTGGTGTGTTTAGAGGGGCGTAAACCTCTATTTGGTAAACGTGAAAGTGGTGAGAAGTTCCTTAATTATTTTACCCGTTTATTATCGCTTCATAGTGAGAATGCTGACCTCGATATTCAATTAGTGCCAGTTTGTCTTTATTGGGGACGTACTCCTGGTAAGGAAGAAGACAGCATGAAAGCGGCTGTTTTTGAAAGAGAAAACCCAACTTGGTTACGTAAGTGGCTGATGATTTTATTTTTAGGGCGACATAATTTTGTGCAGTTTTCTAATGCGTTATCGCTGCGCCATATGGCTGATGAGCACGGTACAGATAAAAGAATTGCGCATAAATTAACTCGTGTCGCGCGAGTACATTTCCGTCGCCAACGTAAAGTTATGACAGGGCCACAATTACCTAATCGTCAAATGCTATTTGCCTCTTTATTAAAGTCAGATTCAATTAAAAAGGCTATTGAAGAAGAGGCGGTCAACAAAAAAGTATCTCCTGAAAAAGCCCGTGAAACTGCGATTGAATACCTTGATGAAATTGCCGCAGACTATTCAGATAGTTTAGTGCGCATTGCCGAGCGTTTTCTCACTTGGTTATGGAATAAATTATATAGCGGTATCAATATCAAAGGTGCTGAACAGGTAAGACAGCTTCACCATGATGGCCATGAAATTGTCTATGTGCCTTGTCATCGCAGCCATATGGATTACTTGTTGCTGTCATACATTTTGTATTATCAGGGTATGGTTCCGCCGCATATTGCGGCCGGTATTAACTTGAACTTTTGGCCAGCAGGGCCAATGTTCCGCCGTGGTGGAGCATTCTTCATCCGCCGCAGCTTTAATGGTAATAAACTGTATACCGCAGTATTTCGTGAGTATTTAGATCAGTTATTTGCTAAAGGTTATTCGGTTGAGTATTTCACCGAAGGTGGGCGTTCGCGTACAGGACGTTTACTTGCGCCTAAAACCGGCATGTTGGCAATGACCATAAACAGTGTACTACGCGGCATAGAGCGCCCAGTGACGTTAGTACCAGTGTATTTAGGTTATGATCATGTGATGGAAGTGGCCACTTACCACAAAGAATTAAGCGGCAAGAAAAAGAAAAAAGAATCTGTTTGGCAGTTATTTGGTGCGCTGCGTAAACTCGGTAATTTTGGCCAAGGTTATGTTAATTTTGGTGAGCCGATTAACTTACAGCACTTCTTAAATCAACAAGCGCCAGAATGGCGTAGCGAACTGGCGAAAGAGCCTGATCAAAAACCATCGTGGTTTACTCCATCGGTTAATTTACTCGCTAACCGCGTGATGACCAATATTAACGGTGCTGCCGCCGCGAGCTCGGTAACATTAACCAGTTTAGTGTTATTAGCCTCAGAGCAAAATGCATTAGAAAGAAGTCAGTTAGAACGCCAACTTGATCTGTATTTAGCCTTATTGAAAACCGTACCTTATACCGATTACGCATCGGTCGCCGAGGGTGATGGTAAGTCGATTGTTGATCATTGTTTGTCGTTAAATAAGTTTGTTAGTACCAAAGATTCTATTGGTGAGATTATTTCTGTTGATGAAAAAATTGCCATCACCATGAGTTATTACCGTAATAATATTATTCATTTAATGGCGATACCGTCATTAATTGCCAGTTGTTTATTGCGCTATGATGACTGCGATCGCGCGCGCATCCATGCCATCGTGATGGATTTTTATCCATTGCTGAAAGCAGAGTTATTTATGGGCATTGATGATGTGCCTAAATATGTTGATGGCGTTTTAGACTTTATGCTTGAGCAAGGTTTGTTGAGCGACAATGATAACTTTGTCATCACGCCTCGTCATATTACCCAAGTATTACTTCTGGCTGAAACGATCAGTGAGACCTTGCAGCGTTATGCCATTATCTTTAATTTACTGGCGATAAAGCCTGAGCTTGAACGTTCTGCTCTTGAAACCGACAGTCACTTGTTGGCCCAACGACTAGGCGCACTTCACGGGATTACCGCTCCAGAGTTTTATGACAAAAAACTGTATAACACCTTGAGTGTTAAGTTAAAAGAACTAGGTTACTTATGCAGTGTTGAACATCGTGACGAAGTGATCAGAATTCGAGATCATGCCAACAAGTTACTGAGTTCGTCAGTGAAACAAACCATAGTAGACAGTGTGGATGCGGAGCACGGACAATAATGGCAAACCATATGAATGCGGCCAAGCATCGCACTAGTGGTAAGTCAGTATTGGGTGGGGCGATGATCATTGCTGGCACTACAGTGGGTGCGGGAATGTTTTCCTTGCCAGTTGTTGGTGCAGGGATGTGGTTTGGTTACTCAATAGCGATGTTGCTCGGCGTCTGGTTTTGCATGCTAATGTCGGGTTTGCTGTTATTAGAAGCTAACTTGCATTTTGAACCCGGTGACAGTTTCGATACCTTAACTCGAGTAACCCTAGGGCAGTTTTGGCGAGTCATTAACGGCGTCTCTATAGCCTTTGTGTTGTACATTTTAACTTATGCCTATATCAGTGGTGGCGGATCGATTGTTAATCACAGTTTATCGGCATTGGGTGTCAGTCTACCTCAGAGTGTGGCAGGGTTAGTGTTTGCCGTGGTGCTGGCGCTAGTGGTATTTGTCAGTACTAAAGCGGTTGATCGCATTACCACCATCATGCTTGGTGGCATGGTCATTACCTTCTTCTTGGCCATTGGTAATTTATTGATCGATATCGATACCGTGAAACTGGTATCACCCGATGGTGAGTCGCGTTACTTACCTTATCTGCTTGCTGCGATTCCTTTTGGCTTAGCCAGTTTTGGTTATCACGGTAACGTACCCAGTTTAGTTAAATATTACGGTAAAGATGCTAAAACCATTGTTAAGGCAATCATTAGCGGAACCACAATCGCATTAGTGATTTATGTGTGTTGGTTAGTGGCAACTATGGGTAATATTCAGCGCAGCCAGTTTGCCGATGTTATTGCCCAAGGCGGTAATATTGGGGTGTTAGTTGCAGCATTGTCGGGTGTCATTGCCAGCCAATGGCTTGATAGCATGTTGACCCTGTTTGCCAATCTTGCCGTGGCATCATCATTTTTAGGTGTCACATTAGGTCTGTTTGACTACCTTGCAGATCTATTTGGTTTTGATGATTCGCGCACCGGACGGATTAAAACTGCAGCGGTTACGTTTATCCCGCCAACAATATTGGGCTTGCTGTTTCCGAATGGGTTTATCCTCGCTATTGGTTTTGCTGCACTTGCAGCCACCATATGGGCTGTGATTGTTCCAGCTTTGCTGGCTTATAAAGTGAGGCAGCAGTATCCCGATTATGTTGGCTTTAAGGTGCCAGGCGGAACGCCACTGATTGTGCTTGTGGTGTTGTTTGGGATAGTGACCGCAACATGTCACTTACTGGCAATGGCAGATATCTTACCGGTATTTAAATAACCGCAACTTGTTATAATCGAATCATAATTATTCAGAAAGCCTTCGTTTGAAGGCTTTTTTGTTTGTGACTATTCTGGCTGATGTTTAACAACCAATGGTATGTTGGTCAATAAGCTATTTGCTGGCATGATAGCAATAACCATATCCGTCAATTAGATGGTTTATGTTGCCGTTGATGATGCTGATACTTCAATTGCAAAGCGCTATTTTGGGCATCATCGTGGTATCTGTAATAGATACTCATTAAGTGTATTTAGGCAAGGATGAGCAAATGACACAGAATAACACCCAAGCTGAGTTGGCTAGAATTCATCGCAGTATGATGATAGTCGCCTTAATTGATTTCCCTGGAGCATTGTTGTTTGGTCTAGGAATTTACGGTTTAGTTGCCGGATTTGACCAAGATTTTTTACCTATACTCGCTAACCAAGCTGTCATTGTTAATATCATGTTGCTTTTAGGTGCTGTGATTATGGCGTGGGGCATGTTTCGCATGGTAATGCTTGCTCGTGAAAAGCAACTCATATTACAACAACGTAAGTGAGATATTGATTAACTTAACTTATTTGGTTCGGTTAAGTTTGATTGATCACATGATTTAATCGCTACTCACCACCTGCTGCAAGTGTGCTACAGGATAGCGAATGTCGCGATTACAAAGGTGTGATAGAGCGGCTTAGTGCTGACTTACTTTTGTCCATTTCTAAGTCAAGAAAACGAACTCGTTGTGCCTCAAAGTTTGTAGGCCTTCGAATGAAGGTTTGGCATTTTTATGTTTGGTTTAGTGGTGTTTAGCTGAGTGGGTGTTGGTTAAATGAGTTTGAAGCTTTTACCTTCATTGTAGTCAATCACCTGCAGTGGGCTTATGTGCAGATACTGCTTCGGGACGCTTTGCGCCATCCATGGCCGCTTAACGAAAACGTCCCTGTTTTCGATACCCTCAGTCGCATCTACACTGGATCATTCTATCTCTTCGATTTAGCTTCATTTGGTACGAATGTTAAGTCAAAAACTAACTTGGTTTTGCCCCCAAAGTTTGTAGGCCTGCTAATAAAGGTTTGGCATTTTTTATGTTTGGTTGAGTCGTGTTTAGCTGAGTGGGTGTTGGTTAAATGGGTTTTGAAGTTTGTACCTTCATTGTAGTCAATCACCTGCAGTGGGCTTATGTGCAGATACTGCTTCGGGACGCTTTGCGCCATCCATGGCCGCTTAACGAAAACGTCCCTGTTTTCGATACCCTCAGTTGCATCTACACTGGGTCATTCTATCTCTTCGATTTAGCTTCATTTGGTACAAATGTTAAGTTAAAAAACTTAACAGGTTTTGCCCCATTCCTTGCTAGGGATACCAATTCGCCGATTTCAACTTACTGAATAATTTTCAGTCTATTCGGGTAATAAAGGTTTGCTCGTCATCCACAAAAGCTACAAAGCCGCCGTGATAGATAAATACCCTACCACGCCCTTCAACTAAGCAGGCAAGCTGTGGGTCCAAATCATCTTCGTTACCCTGTCTTTGATATGTGCCGATATCGGTGATTACGCCGCTGAGAGTAGGCAAATATCTATAAGTTCGCTTTGCTTGATCAACCAGGTTCAATTCGCTGGCGGTAGAGAAGCAAGA